>VGPE01000371.1 GCA_016875645.1 Chloroflexota bacterium | reverse complement strand
ACGATGGTGGCGATCGACGCCACCCCGATCGAGGAGGTGGGCCAGCCGTTGCTGCTCGCGAGCTGATCAGATCCGGCGTGAGGACGACGCGCTGTTACACCACGTCCTGGGACTTGACCCACACTGGGAGTGGTGGGGTTGAGGCGTCCTGTCGGGCAGCTGTGTCGTCCGGCTCGGTCGTGCACCCGGGGCACACAAGGGCGGTCCAGCACGACCTGATCGGCCGAATTCGACCGATTCCTTGCACGACACGCAAGGAATCGAGTCCAGCCGAGGCAGGAAGCCCCGCTTCGCCCGGGGTGCACGCGATTTGCAGGGCGCAGCGCTTCTAGCTGTGATTCACGAATAGGTTGTTGACAAGCGAGAGCCTCGCAGCGCTCGTTGTGGGTATCCAGCTCACAGCGAACGGGAGGCTCTCGTGGCACATCGTAGGGCGAGATTGACCGTGTTCGGCAGGCAGCTCCTGGTGGACCGGGTGGAGGTCGATGGCTGGACGGTGGCGAAGGCCGCCGAGGCCGCCGGCGTCAGCCGCCAGACCGCGACGAAGTGGGTGCGCCGCTACCGCGAGTTCGGGCCGGCCGGGCTCGAGGATCGCAGTTCGCGACCGCAGCGCTCGCCACGGGCCCTGGCCGAGGAGCAGGTCGGCGCGATCCTGGTCGCCCGTCATGAGCTCGGTCTCGGACCGCATCGGCTGGCTCCGGTCGTCGGTGTGCCGCGCTCGACCATCGGCGACGTGCTCCGTCGCCACGGCCTGTCCCGGCTGGCCGATCGCGACCGGCCGACGGGTATCCCGATCCGCTACGTCCGGGAGCGACCGGGCGAGCTGCTGCACATGGACGTCAAGAAGCTCGGCCGGATCCCCGACGGCGGTGGCCACCGCTTCCGCGGCCGGGGCCACGGCACGCCTCGGTCGCACCGCGGCTACGACTATGTCCACCAGGTGGTCGACGACATGAGCCGGGTCGCCTTCGCCGCGATCTACCCCGACGAGCGGGGCACGACCTGCGCCGCCTTCCTGCGCGAGGCGGCGGCCTACTTCGCGAGGCTCGGCGTCCGGATCGAGCGGGTGATGACCGACAACGCCAAGAACTACGTCGCGTCCGGGGCGTTCCAGGCGGCGCTCGCCGAGATCGGCGCCCGGCACAAGCGGACGCCGCCGTTCTCGCCCCAGGTCAACGGCAAGTCCGAGCGGTTCAACCGGACGATGCTCGACGAGTGGGCCTACGCCCGGCCGTACAGCTCGAACAACGAACGGCTCCTCGCGTTCGGACCGTGGCTCGACCACTACAACCTCCACCGGCCCCACACGGCGTTGGGCGGGCTCACCCCCATGGAGGTCCTTGTCAACAACGTGTCCGGGAATCACATCTAGCGGCCGTGTTCTTGTGTCAACGCCGGTTGAAAACGGAGCAGGAATCGCCGGTTGAAAATGGAGCAGGTCAGCGCTCCTTCTCGCCGGTCAGCACCTCCTCTCGCTTGCCCCGCAGCCGATAGCTCTCGCCCTTGAGGAC
>VGPE01000370.1 GCA_016875645.1 Chloroflexota bacterium | reverse complement strand
GGACTGGCGCGCACCCTTTGTCGATCGCCCGGACGGGTCATGAGCCCGGGGGACAAGCGCAGTCAGGGCGTCGTCGTCATCGGGCAGATCCACCTCACCGTCGACGACGTGGCGAGCGTCGCCGCAGGGGCGAAGGTCGAACTGGATGCGACGGCCATCGACCGGATCCGGTGCTCGCGAGCCGTCGTGGATCGCCTGGTCAGCGGCGAGGCCCTGGTCTACGGTCTCAACACGGGCCTCGGCCACATGCGCAACGAGCGGTTGCCCCTTGATGCCCTGCGCCAGTACCAGCGCTTCATCGTCTCCGCGCACACCGGTGGCATCGGGCCGGGCCTGCCCACGGAGGTCGTGCGCGCGGCGATGGTGGTACGGCTCGCCGGATTGGCGACCGGAGGTGCCGGTGCGAGCCTCCCGGTCGCAACCGGGTTGGCCCGGCTGCTCAACGGGCGTGTCCACCCCGTGGTCCCGGAGGTCGGTTCGGTCGGTGCCTCGGACCTGATGCACATGGCTGCCGTGGCGTCGGTGTTGATCGGAGAGGGATGGGCGGAGTTCGAGGGGTCCGTCCTGCCCGGCGCGGACGCGCTCCGGCGCGCCCGGATCGACCCGGTCGAACTCGAGCCGAAGGACGGTCTCGCGCTCATCTCGGCCAATGGCGTCTCCGTCGGTCAGGCCGCCCTGGTGGTCGTAGCCGCGCGACGGGCGGCAGCGCTCGCCGACGTGGCGCTGGCGGTGTCCATGGAGGCGTTCTCGGCAAACCCCTCGATCGTCGACCCCGTCGTCCTCGCGGCCAAGCCGATCGCGGGCCAGGTCGAGGCGGGGCGCCGGATCCGGGCGCTTCTGGCCGGCACCGGTCGTGCGACGGGCGGGCCGGGCGGATCGGTGCAGGATCCGCTGTCGTTCCGGGTCGGTCCGCAGGTCCACGGCGCATTTCGAACCTTCGTCGACCTGCTGGCGGTGCACACCGAGCTCGAGCTCAACGCGAGCGACGACAACCCGTTTGTCGACACCGCCGGCGACCGAATGGTCAGCAACGGGAACTTCCATCCGATGGCGCTGGCGCTGTGCGCCGACGCGATCCGGCCCGCCCTCGCCCATGTCGCGCAGCTGAGCGATCGGCGGATGAATCACCTCTTCGCCCGCCTGGTCGCCGACCCTTCGCGGCTCATGGACCCCGTGCTCATGGCGGGAACGAGCCTTGCGGGCCTGCTGATGCGCTACTCGGCGGCCGCGCGCACCGCGGAGCTGCGGGGCATGGCCGGACCGGCCACGCTCGACGTGGCGCCCCTCGTCTCGGCGTCGAGGACCACGCGACGAATGCCACGCTGGCCGTCTCACAGACGGCGGGCGCGCTGGCCGTGCTGGACGACATCCTGGCCATCGAGCTGCTGACGGCACGCGCCGTGCTGCAGGTTGACGACGGTCGAGCACCGCTGGGCCGCGGGACGGCCGCCGCCCTCCGCGCCCTCGAGACCGCCCTCGATCGGGTCCCGGCAGGCGCCGCGACCGACGTCCTCCACGCTGCTGCGCGCGAGGCGCTGCCGGC
>VGPE01000369.1 GCA_016875645.1 Chloroflexota bacterium | reverse complement strand
CCCGGACCCGATCACCCGTGGCGACGGACTACCCTGCGCTACTCGCCCCGGTGACAAAGTCGCTGGCCGGCTAACGGTCAAAGTCGCTGGCCGTCGACAGGTGACGCCGAGCGGGTGCGATCGCCGAGCGGGCGCCCACGCACGTCGCCGCACTCAGGATGGTCTTCGCCGTACGGGATCAGATGGGGCTTTCCTGGACGAGCAGGATGAACATCCCGCCGCTGAGCCAGCACAGCAGTCCGAGCTCGAGCGATCCCTGGTGGCCGAGCGGGCCGACGAGGACCACGTAGAGGATCGCCCCGAGGACCAGGCCGGCGAGCGCCTTGAGCAGGCGCAGCAGGATCTCGGAGACGAGCTGGCTCATCGGGTCACACCGCTCGCCGGCCCTGCAGGGCCCGGATCAGCGTCACCTCGTCCGCGTACTCGAGATCGCCGCCGACCGGGATGCCGCGGGCGATCCGGGTCACCGACCCGACGGCAACGTCGAGCCGCTCGGCCAGGTACATCGCCGTCGCCTCCCCTTCAAGCGTGGGGTTGGTGGCGATGATCACTTCCTCGAACGGGTGGCCATCGCGCTTCGCCGCGTCAGCGCGGTCGAGCAGGTCGCGCACCTTGAGTCGTTCGGGCCCGATCCCGTCGATCGGCGAGATCGCGCCGTGGAGCACGTGGTAGAGCCCGCGAAACTCGCCGGTCCGCTCGAGCGCAAGCACATCCAGCGGCTCCTCCACGACGCAGAGTCGGACCTGGTCACGCGCAGGGTCGCGACAGATGGGACAGAGCGGCGCGTCGCTGATGTTGAAGCAGCGCTCGCAGAAGACCACCTGCTCACGAACGGCGATCAGGGCGGCCGCGAGGGTTCGCGCCTCCGTCTCGGGCGTGCGCAACAGGTGGTACGTGAGCCGCTGCGCCGTCTTGGGGCCGATGCCCGGCAGGCGCGCGAACGATTCGATCAAGCGCGCGACGGGCTCGATCAGCGGAGCAGCCATGCCATCCCGTTCAGCAGGGAGCCCGCGTTCGGCACGGAGCCGCTCACATCCCGGGCAACTTGAGGCCGCCGGTCACGGCCGCCATCTTCGACTCCGCGAGTTGCCGCGACGAGCGGAGCGCATCGTTGACGGCCGCAACGACAAGGTCCTGGAGCATCTCGACGTCCGCCGGGTCGACCGCGGATGGGTCGATCGTGACGCTGACCAGCTCCTGCTTGCCGGTCACCGTGGCCCGGACGACGCCGCCGCCGGCCGAGCCGTCGACGTTGAGCGTCTCGAGCTCGTTCTGGATCCGCAGCATCTCCTGTTGCATCTGCTGGGCCATGCGCTGCAGGTTGGCCATGCTCATCGGCTGCTCTCCTCTGGTGTACCGCCGGTCGACCCGGCCCAACGGTGATGCCAGTCTGGCGACATCCGGCCCGGACTGCTGTTCGTCAACTGACCTCGCCCGCGTCCACGAGGTCCTCGAAGATGCGTCGAGCGGCGACCACCAACTGCTCCGCCTCGGGATCGGGTGGCGGGGCGATGTCGAGGTTCGTCGCGACGCAGCGGATGGCGAT
>VGPE01000368.1 GCA_016875645.1 Chloroflexota bacterium | reverse complement strand
GCCATTCGCCGCGGAGGGTGGCTTGGGGCCGTCAGTGCGTTCTTCATCGCCCTGCGCGTGGAAGGGGCATTCCAGCTGCCGATCGCGCTCTTCGTGCTGGCGATGGTGGTGATCGCCGAGGCCACCCTTTCTTCGGACCGCTGGTCATGACCATGGCAGAGGTGGATCGGCGCGTCGCCGCCAAGACCCGCATCGCCGACGCCATCCGGGCCCGCCGCGACGATCTGCTGGCGCTCTCGCATCGCATCCACGCCAATCCAGAGCCCGCCTTCGAGGAGCGCCGGGCGTCCGCCTGGGTCGCCGAGGCCCTTCGCGCCGGGGGGTTCGATGTTGAGCATCCAGCCGGTTCGCTCGAGACGGCCATCGTCGCGAGCATGCCGGGCGGACGGGGCGTTGCCGGTCCCCGGATCGGCATCCTCGCCGAGTACGACGCGTTGCCCGGCCTGGGCCACGGCTGCGGCCACAACACCATGGCGGCGTCGGGGGTCGGAGCCGCCCTGGGCCTCGCGGCGGTGGCGGGCGAGTTGTCAGGTGAGATCGTCTTCCTCGGCACGCCCGCCGAGGAGCGTGGCTCGGGCAAGCAGGTGATGATCGACGAGGGGCTCTTCAACGGGATCGATGCGGCCCTGCTATACCACCCTTCTGACAGGACTTTCGTCGAGGCCGGGCTCATGGCCTGCGACGACATCGACGTGGTCTTCACCGGGGCCGAGGCCCACGCCGCGAGCGAGCCATGGCGCGGGCGCAATGCCCTCGACGCGATGGTGATGCTGCTCAACGCGATCGCGCTGTGGCGACAACAGCTCAAACCGGACGCGCGTGTCCACGGCATCGTGCTCGAGGGCGGCACGGCGGCGAACATCATCCCGGCTCGCAGCGTGGGGCGGTTCATGGTGCGCAGCACCGACCAGGGCGACTTCGAGGCCATGGAGCGCCGATTCGCGGACCTGGTGGCGGCCGCGGCCGCGGCGACGGGCTGCGATGGAGAGGTGGTTTTCTCGGGTCGCTCGTCGACCATGCGCCACAACGCGGTCCTGGGCCAGCGCTTTGCGGCCAACCTGGCTGCGAACGGCTTGACCGAGGATCCGCGCGACGAGTTCCTCGGCAGCTCCGACATGGGTAATGTCAGCCACCTTCTGCCGACCATCCATCCGGCCCTGGCCATCTGTGAGCCGGGCACGCCCCTGCACTCGGTCAAGTTCCGCGAGGCGGCGATCTCGGCCCGCGCCGACGAGATCGTGATCGCCTCGGCAACGATCGTGGCCCAGACCGCCTACGACCTGTTCACGGATCCCTCGCTTGTCGCGGCCGCCTGGGATGAGTTCCGGCGCGGCGTCTGACCCGGAAACCTCCGGTGGTGGGCCGGGCGTGTCATGGGCACGGACCGTGAGTGGCAGGGCCGGTGCTAGCATCGCGTTCGAGGCGCCCCGCTGGTCGGTGGCTCGCACCTGCGGCGCCCTGTGCGTCGCCCGGCGTCGTCACCGAGAGGCGAATCCCGGCTCTCACACGCACGGTCGACCGGAGGGGTTCGGTGGCGGACGGAGCTGA
>VGPE01000367.1 GCA_016875645.1 Chloroflexota bacterium | reverse complement strand
GGCAGGCACCATTTCAATGGCGGAGTTAAGCAGCCAGGCGATGCCCCCGGCCGTCAGCGACCGATCGTAGCCGGCGAACTCGCGGGTGGCGCCGATGACGACCCGGCCGTCCACGCGCGGGACCAGGTAGGGGTCGTCCGGCTTCAGGACGACGCGGCGCGGACCGACGTGGCCGGCATCCAGTGCTAGTATCTGTCCACGCTGTGGGATCACCGGTATGGGCGGGTCGGCGCCCGGGATGCGGCCCGACCAGCTGCCGGCCGCCAGTACCACCACGTCCGCCGCGTGGTCGCCCTCGACCGTTCGCGCGCCCAGCACGCGGCCGCTCTGGACGACCATCTCAGTCACGTTGGCACCCGTGACGATGCGCCCGCCGGACCGACGCAACGCGATGTCGAGCGCCTTAACGGCACGTCGGTTGTCGACGTTGCCGCCCGGCAGCAGTTGGCCGGCGACGACGCCAGGCCCCAGCGCGGGCTCGGCATCCCGCAGGGCGGCTCCCTCGACTATCTCGGCCTCGACGCCGGCGGCATGGAAGTGGGGCAGCTCGCGGCGGAGCGCATCGGCCTCATCGGCGTTGAACGCCGGGATCAGCGTCCCGTTCTGACGGTATTCGACATCCATGCCGGTCTCCTCGGCCAGCTCGTCCGAGAGCTGGGGCCAGAGGGACACCGACAGGTTGTTCAGCTGGGTCGACGGCGCCCAGCCGCGCGGAATGCGCGCAGTCACGATCCCGGCTGATGCCCAGGATGCCTGACGGCCGGTCTGATCGCGCTCCAGCAGTGTGACGCCCATCCCGGCCCGGCGCAGCTCGCGCGCGCAGAGCAGCCCGATGATCCCACCGCCGATTACGAGCGCGTCAGCCATGGCCGTATTATGCGCTCCGATGAAGATCGTCCGAGTCGCCAGTCACGCCGTCCGGGTCAACCATCGCGGAGATTGGGTGTTCGTGCGAGTGGAGTCCGAGGACGGGCTGGTGGGCTGGGGTGAGGCCTCGCACTCGGGCGACGATGGGGCGACCCGCCTGGTCGTCGACAGCCTCGCCCGGCGCGCGGTCGGCCGGTCAGCCTTCGACGTCGAGGCGCTCGTCCAACCAGCCGAGGCGGTGCGCCGCGGAATCGTCTGGGCGGCCGCCGCGAGCGGCCTCGAGCACGCCCTCTGGGACCTGATCGGCAAGGCGGCCGGCCAGCCGGCCCATCGGCTGATCGGTGGGCGGCTGCGCGATCGCATCCGACTGTACGCCAACGTCAATCGCCACGTGGTCGATCGCACGCCGAGGGCGTACGCCCGTGCCGCCGCGGCCGCCGTCGCGGAGGGGTTCCAGGCCGTCAAGTGTGCGCCGTTCGACGGCGTCGGCTGGCAGACGCTGATGGTCGCTCGGCGCTGGCGGCTGGGCTCGAACGGGTGCGCGCGATCCGCGGCGCCGTCGGACCGGACGTGGACGTGTCGGTCGACTGTCACTGGCGGTTCGACGTGCCGAGCGCGCTACGGGTGGCCGAGGAGCTGGTGCCGGAAGGGCTGTTCTGGCTGGAGGACCCGGTCGCCGGCGACGATTTGACCCAGCTCTTGCAGATCAAGGC
>VGPE01000366.1 GCA_016875645.1 Chloroflexota bacterium | reverse complement strand
TCACCCACGTCGCCCGCCTGGGCCTTAGAGGCTCTAACTGAATGAGGTTTCGATTCGGCGCCAGCAGATCAGGCGGCAGGCGAGGTCGAGGAATGCCTCGTGGGTTTCGTGGCGGCGGTCGGTGCGTAGGAGCAGGCGGCGGCGGTTGGGAGCCAGGCGAAGGTGCGTTCGACGAGCCAGCGGTCGCGGCCGAGTCCTGAGCCGTGGCCGGTGCCGCGGCGTGCGATCACGGGCTTGACGCCGCGCTGGCGGACGAGCCGGCGGTACTTGTCGTGGTCGTAGCCGCGGTCGGCGAGCAGCGTGTCGGGACGTCGCCGGGGTCGGCCGACGCGTCCACGGACTGGCGGCACCCGGTCGAGCAGCGCCAGCAGTTGCGTGATGTCGTTGCGGTTGCCGCCGGTCAGTGTCCAGGCCAGCGGCAGGCCGCTGCCGTCTACGAGGAGGTGCTGCTTGCTGCCTGCCCGGCCCCGGTCGACCGGGCTGGGACCGGTTTGTGAGCCCCCCTTTTTGCCTGCACGTGACTGGAATCGGCGATCGCCCGCGACCAGTCGATCTCGCCCGCGGCGTGCAGCTCCGCGAGCAGCGCCGCGTGCAGGCGTTCCCAGACGCCGGCCTCCTGCCACAAGCGCAACCTGCGCCAGGCCGTCATCCCGCAGCCGAAGCCGAGCTCCTTGGGCAGATGCTCCCAGCCGATCCCGGTGTGCAACACGAACAAGATCCCCTGCAACGCCAGCCGGTCATCGAACGGCTTGCGGCCCGGATAGCGAAACCGCCGCTCCCGCTTGGGCAACAGCGGCTCGAGCCGCTCCCACAGCCCGTCCGGCAGATCCCACGGCTTCGCCCGCATCGACATCCCCCTCCAGCTTGACGACGGATGCCGACGGATTCGCCACCATCGAACGGGTCCCTTCATTCAGTTAGAACTTCTAAGAGAGACCGCCATGCACCCGTTGCCGTCCCGCCCCCTCGCCCTGCTCGCAGCGGCGGCTACCGTCGCCGTGACCCTGGCCGCCGCCCTCCTGCTCGCGCTGCCCTCGCGCGCCCCCGCCGCGCGAACAGACCTGGACGCCTCCGACTGGGCCCAGCGCGTGTGCTCGGCCCTGGTCGACTGGAGCGGCGCAGCCGAGACGAAAGGGAAGTGGCTGGAGAAGAACGTCGATGCGAACAGCCTGAAGAAGACGCGCGCCGTCTTCAGCCGTTTCCTGGACGAAATGGTGCGCGAGACCGACCGGATGATCACGCGCGTCGATGTGGCCAACACTCCCGCGGCGAAGAACGGGACGGTGATCCGCCGGTCGCTCCGTGCGCTCCTCGTCAGCGCGCGCGTCGCTCGCCGGGGCGCGGCGCAACGCAGCCGTGATGTCGCTCACCGACCGCGACGCCTTCGCCAGGTCGGCGTCCGCGATCGGCGACACGATCGAGAAGGAGTTCGGGAGGCTCGGCTCCGCGTTCGATGCTCTCGAAAGAGACCATCCGTCGCCCGGGCTCGACAGGGCGGTGACCAGGGCGCCTGCGTGCAAGCTCCTCTGAGGGGCCCGGGCGGCCCCGTCGAACGGGCTCGCGGCCTTGCGGCTCGCGGCCCGAAACAC
>VGPE01000365.1 GCA_016875645.1 Chloroflexota bacterium | reverse complement strand
GGCCGTCACGTCCGGTGTGCCGAGCCCCGTGGCGTAATCCCAGCCGGGGCGGGCGCGGTGAAGGAGGTCCCCGCCGCGGACGACGTCGTGGAAGACCGTGTCGGGCGGCGCCGATTCGGCGATCGCGTACAGGAGCGGGTTGATGAAGCCGATCTCGCCGACGCCGGCGCGTTCGTTCACCTCGCCGAACAGCGCGGTGATGCCGGCCCAGAATGGCGCGGCGCCGCTGGTCCCGCCGACGATGGACCAGCCGCCACCCTCCACCGTGTAGTACACGGCGTACCCGGTGTCGGGATCTGCCGCAGCGGAGATGTCGGGCAGCTGGCGCCGGCCGTCTGATTCGTCGTTGTCGACCCCGACACCGCGCTGCCACTCGGGCCGCTCGGCCACCGGGTTGAGTCCGCCGCCGGTCCCGCCGGTCGAGAGGTAGTCCTCCCAGCCGGCCTCATCGAGGTATGACCCGTCCGCGCGCACGGACAGGTGGGTCCCACCGACCGAGACGACATGCGGGCTGGACGACGGCCAGAAGACCGTCACTCGATGGTCGGACGGGTCGCGCACGCTGCAGGTGTAGGCGCCCCAGTCGCCGCTCGCCGCGAACAGGCTGATGCCGGCCGCGGCCATGGCCTGGAATGCGCGCTCGCCGCTGAGGCGGCTGATCGGACTCAGCCGGTCATCGGTGTCGCACAGGCCCCAGCTGACCGAGATGATGCTGGCGCGGCCGTCCTCGACGATGGCATCGACCATTTCGGCGAAGCCGACGCTGCCGTTGTTGGGCGCCTCGAAGTTCAGGATCCGCGCCTGCGGCGCGACTGACCTGATCACGTCGATGTCGAGCGTCACCTCGTTTGAATCACTGCCGGGCGCCGTGAGCGGCTCGCCGACGGCGATCCGCTCGATCGGCGGCGCATCCACGATGCCGAGCTGCTGCTCGAAGGTGGCGATGTCCGACGGCAGGTAGGTGTCGAAGGAGATGATCGCGATGTACTGGCCGGCACCGAAGACGCCGGCCTCGTAGAGCGGCGCGATGTCGTAGGCCGCCGCCAGGTCCGCCGGACCCAGGCCGGTGCGCGGGACGGACGCGGGCGTGAACCCGGACGGCGCCGCCGAGAAGGACCAGACGGGCCGGTCGTCGAGGCCCGCGACGGCGTCGACATCGGGGCTGATCGCGGACGGGACGCCGGGCGCGGCATCGAGCGTGACGTACGCATGCCCGGTCGCCGGGTCGTACTCGTCCATGAGCGTGACACCGAAGACGCGGTTCACCGTCCCGGCGGGCGCCTGGAGGCGCACCGTCGTGCGCTGCGCATGGCGCCCGACGACCGTCAGGCCCTGCTGCTGCGCCCAAGCCTCCACGCCCGCGATGCGGTCCAGCGCCAGCCCGAACCGCTCACCGTACTGGGGCGCGGTGAGGAACCGGCGGTAGTCCGGGGAACCGGGGTCGGAGAGATCGGCCAGGTACGCCTCGATGGCCCCGGGATCGGGCTGCCGGAGCACCAGCGAGAAGTCGATCAGCGTCCCGTCCGCGGTCGGCCCGAGCCGGATGGGGGTCTCCCCGGCGCCACCCGTGCGCCCCGCGCCGAAGCCGCCGG
>VGPE01000364.1 GCA_016875645.1 Chloroflexota bacterium | reverse complement strand
CGCCGACCGGTCGGAGCGTGAGAGGGGTCATGCGCCACCATGTTCCGGCCCGGATCGGCCTTCGGGCCATCCCGCTTCCCCCGTTTCCGTCGTCAGCCGCCTGGGCTCCCGCCCTGGCGGCGATTACACGGAGAAGCCCGGTGGGGCGACGGGGGCGCGTACGACCCGGCGACAAACCGCTGGCGGCGGCTGCCGAAGTCGCCGCTCACGGCACGGATGGCGCCCGCGTCGGCCTGGACGGGCAGCGAGTTCCTGGTCTGGGGCGGCTACCAGGTCCGGTTCGCCACTGACGGTGCCGCCTACGATCCCGAGGCGAACGCCTGGCGCGAACTACCCGCGGCGCCTCTCGACGCGGCGGAGCCAGCTGGCGCCTGGACGGGTTCACGCTTTCTCGTCGTGACGGGAACCCCGCAGGCGGCCGCCTACGACCCGTCCACCGATACGTGGGATACCGTCGCACCACCGCCGGTTGCGGCAGGTGCTATGCAGGTTGTCGTCATCGGGGGGCGCGTCTTCGTCCTGCGGCAGTCGATCGATCCGGGCGAGCCGATGGCCATCGCGGAACTTGACGCGGCCGGCGGCACGAGGCAACGCCTCGAGGATGGCCCCGCCGCCCCCGACGGTGCCGCTCGGCCGGCCCTCGTCGCGGGTCAGCTGCTGGTTGTGGGCGACGCCGTGTTCGACACCGAGACCGATTCCTGGTCCGCGATCCGGCGCGGCGACTGCCGGTTCAGGGCGGACCTTGCCGCCGCCACGGGCCCGCTGGTGCTCTCCCCGGCCGCAGCGGTCGACCTCACCACGCGGACGTGCAGAGCCATGCCGCGCATCCCGGATCGGCCCGGCGGCGGTGCGCGTGTCGCACCAATCAGTGTCTGGACCGGCAGCGACTGGATCGTCTGGAGCCGTGGTGGCGGGGAGCCCCGCTCCGTGTTCGAAAAGGACGGCGTCGCCTTCGGGCCGACAGGCGACTGACGACGCTCAGCCGGGGCCGGCGCTGGCTCGCGACCGCCGGGTCCGACCGGCGCCAAGCCCTTCACCCTAGAACCGGGGCTTGACCGTCATCAGCAGGACAATGATCACGATCAGCGCCGACAGGAAGATGCCGCCCTGTTTGACCTTGTTGATCGCCGCGAGGACATGCGGCGATGGGCCGCCCGGGCCCGGCGCACCCGGCGCACCACCGCCGGGCGCAGCACTGCCGGGCCCGGCATTCACGGGCGCCGCGCCAGGGGGCGGCCCCCCCTTCGTCAGCTCAACGACCCGCGAAACGGCCGGTACCTGGATGAAGATCGCGTAGACCATCAGGACCGTGTAGATGACGATGGCGATTCCCAGCCACCAGTTCGGCCGGGCAGCAAGGTCGATCTGCGCCGTCAGGATCATGCCCGCGCCCGTGATCGGCAGCGTGAGGCCCACCGGTACGACCAGTCGCCTGGCGAGCATCTCCTGCAGGCGCGTCGTGAAGTTGGCGTGCTGCGACTCACGACCGCCGAACGGACCGATCAGCGAGAACGACAACGCCGGGCCGAACGCCACGACGGCCCCCAACACGTGCAGGAACAGGAACAGCGCGAAGAGGCCCTGCTGTGTCATCGAGACTCCTCCTCCTACCCGACGC
>VGPE01000363.1 GCA_016875645.1 Chloroflexota bacterium | reverse complement strand
GCGCGCACCTGCGCAACGTCGAACTCCGCCGTGCGCGCGACGGGCGCCTGGTCGGGCTTGCCGAGCGCGCCACAGCAGACGAATCGAGCGTCGGCCTGACCTTCGTCGAGCGGGGTCCCGGCGTCGCCGGAGCGTGGCGCCTGCTGGCCGTGACGCGCCACGCCGACGTCCAGCCGACGCTCGCGCTGGCGGCCGGCGGCGCCGTGCACGCCGCATGGGTCCGTCAGGGCTCCGGGATCCGCTACACCACGAACCGGACCGGCTCGTGGCGGGTGAAGGTGGTCGCGGGCGGGACCGGCGGCGAGTCCCCGTCCATCGCGCTGACCGGCGGCGGCACGCCCAGCGTCGCGTTCTCGGTCCCGCTCAGCCGGACCAGCAGCGCCATCCGGATCGCCTCGAAGACCGCCACCGGCTGGGTCTACCGAACCGTCGCCACCGGCGACGTCCTTGCGCCGTCGCTCAAGATCGACCAGTGGAGCAAGCGGCACATCGTGTTCGTGCGTCGCTTCGGCAGTGCGCCCGGCCTCTACTACGCCACGGACCGGAGCGGCACCTGGCGGACGACCCGCCTCACCTCGGCCACGGACGTGCAGTCGCCGCGCATCGTGCTGGACCTCGCCCGCCACGTCCACGTTGTGTACGTCCGGGAGTCCGCGACGTCCTCGCGCGTCCTGCACGTGACGAACGCGTCGGGCGCATGGCGGACGACGACGGCCAGCGGGTCCGCCGGCGGAGCGAGCCCGGAGATGACGCTGGATGCGGGCGAGCGGCCGGTGATCGGTTACCTCGCAGGGCGCCTGTTCGCGGCCGCGCCGGCGTGGATCGCGTCCTGGACCGGCGCGGGCTGGTCGCGAAACCCGGCGACGGACGATGTGATTGCGGGCCGACCCGGCGTCGCCTTCGATGGCCCGGCCCTCAACCTGCTCGTGCTGCGGCCGTTCGCGGATCCGATCGGCTCCGGCGAACTGGTGCACGCTGTGCGGGCGCCGTAGGCAATATCGGGTCGTCCATTCTTCGAGGCCGCCCGGTGGCGCGGATAGGGCGGACCGACCAGCGCCCTCAGCGGGGTGAGACGTCCCGGCGCGCCGCCAGTTCCCGGGCGAAGGCCTCCGCCTGGGCAAGTGTTGTGGCCACCAGGTCGGCGCCGGCGATCTGGCCGACCAGCTCGGCCGCGCCGTGGCCGCCCACGAGGATCGTGGGCCGACGGCCGCCCTGCGCGATCGGGCTGGCCCGCAGGGCATCCACCGTGCGCAGGAGCGCGGGCGTGCGCGCGGACGTTGCCACTGAGAGGGCGACAAGATCGGCCGGCCGTTCCGAGACGAATCGCACGAGGTCGTCGGCGGGGACATTGGCGCCGAGGTTGTAGACCTGCCAGCCATCGGCCTCCAGGACCTGGGCCAGACAGGCCAGCCCCGCCACGTGCTGCTCACCCTCCGGGCCTGCGAGGACGGCGACAGGTCCGATGCGCGTCGCCGGATCGTCCAGGGGCCGCAGGCGGGCCAACGCTGACGCAAGTGCGACCGAGGCGAGGTGCTCCTGCGAGATCGTCCACTGGTTGGTCGCCCAGCGCACCCCGACCAGTTCCATCGCGCGCCGCACGACGTCGTCAAAGACGGCCGCCCTCGGCCGTTCGCGCAGGGCCTGGCCGATCGCCCATGCCGCCAGCTCGTCGTCCCCGTCGGCCAGCAATGACGCGATCAGTTCCGGCGTGGTCACCTCGTCGGGCAGCACGGGCGCCGGACCGCGGT
>VGPE01000362.1 GCA_016875645.1 Chloroflexota bacterium | reverse complement strand
CGCACGACGTCGGCCTCGGCACGGCGGCGTCCTGGAAGACGCTGATGCGGACGTACGCGCAGCTGACCACGAGCTTCGTGCTGTTCTGCAACCGTGTGGGGGTGGACGAATCGATCTCGTTCTGGGGCGGCTCGGAGGTCCTCTCGCCGGGCGGCGAGGCCATCTTCAGCGCGCCGCTCTACGAGGAGGGCCTGTACCTGGTGGACGTCGATCTCGACGACGTGCGGCGCGCCCGGATCGCACTGCCACTCCTGCGCGACGAGCGGCCCGAACTGGAGGTGCGCGAGTTCAACCGCATCGTCGCCGAGCGGGCCGGGCTCGCGTTGGACACGACGGCCGAACCAGGGTCGCAACCGGGGCTTGACGTGGCGATGGCCGCGGCCTCGCGAGCGCTGAGCGGCGGCCGATGACCGGCGGCGGATCTCCACCGGACGACGAGGGACCAGCGGCAGGGCGCGAGCGCGGGCGAGGCCGGACCGCCGCCGAGACCGTTCGCGAGCCGATGGCGATCGTGGCCGGCACCAGCGGACCCCTGTTCGCCATCGCGCCGGAGCTCGAGATCGATACCGCGGTCGCCGAGCGCGTGACCGTGGAGTTCATCCGAGGCCAGCTCCGCCAGGCCGGCTTCGACCGGGCGCTCCTGGGGCTGTCGGGCGGCATCGATTCGGCGCTCTCGGCGTTCCTGACAGCCAGTGCGATCGGGCCCGAGAACCTGCTGTGCGTGCTCATGCCGTACGCGACCTCCTCGCCCCAGTCGATCACGGACGCACGCGCCGTGGCGGAAGCGATCGGCGCGCCCACGGAACTCATCGAGATCACGCCGATGGTCGATGCCTACTTCGGGGCGCGCTACGGATCCACCGCGGGCGGCGGCCTGCTCGTCGGGGCGGCCCCTGATGGCCTGGACGCGGTCCCGCTGCGGCGCGGCAACTACATGGCCCGGACCCGGATGGCGGTGCTCTACGACCGCTCGGCTGTGTGGGGTGGGCTGGTCGTCGGCACCGGCAACAAGACCGAGTCGCTCATCGGGTACACGACGCACTTCGGGGACAATGCCTCGGCGTTCAACCCGATCGGCGACCTGTACAAGAGCCAGGTCCGCCAGCTGGCCCTGGCCGTGGGCGTTCCGGAGTCGGTGATCCGCAAGGCGCCCTCCGCCGACCTCTGGCCCGGCCAGACCGACGAGGGCGAGGCCGGCTTCTCCTACCCGGAGCTCGACCGGCTGCTGTTCTGGCTGGTCGACCGCCGGCGGTCGCCAGAGGAACTGGTCGAACTCGGCTTCTCGCGCGCGACCGTCGAGCGGATCGACCGGATGGTGGCGGGCGCCGAGTTCAAGCGGCAGGTGCCGCCGATCGCGAAGCTCGGCCCGCGAACCCCGGGGATCGACTACCTCTACCCGAGGCGGCGGCCGGGCTCGCGTCGCGGCTGACGCGTGACCGTCGACCCGGACCTGGACACGCCGGCCGCGCCGCAGGACCTCCCGGCCGCGACGCTCTTCGTGGTGGCGACTCCGATCGGGAACCTGCGTGACATCACACTCCGTGCTCTGGACGTGCTGCGCGGCGTGGATCTGGTCGCCGCCGAGGACACGCGGCACACGCGGCGGCTCCTCGACCGGTACGGCATCCGGGTGACCACGATCAGCTACCACGCCCGGAACGCCGCGGATCGCAGTCCCGAGCTGCTGGCCCGGCTGCGCGCGGGCGCCCGCGTCGCCGTGGTGACCGACGCCGGGACCCCGGGCATCAGCGACCCGGGCGCGGAGCTCGCCGC
>VGPE01000361.1 GCA_016875645.1 Chloroflexota bacterium | reverse complement strand
AAGGTCAGCGGCCAGATCCGCCACATGTTCCTGCCGGTCGTCGCCTACATGGTCGGGTCGTTCGCGACGCAGACCATCCTGACGAAGAACTCGCTGATGGAGAGCCTCGGGCAGGACTACATCCGCACCGCCTTTGCCAAGGGCCTCAGCGAACGCCGGGTCATCTTCGTGCACGCCCTCCGGAACTCGATGATTCCGATCGTGACGGGTTTGGGGCACGTCATCAGCCTGGTGCTCGCCGGCTCGTTCCTGATCGAGCGCGTGTTCAACATCGACGGCATGGGCTACCTGGGCTACACCGCGATGCTGCAGCGCGACTATCCCGTGGCGCTCGGCATCCTGGTCATCGGCTCGATGCTCATGCTCATCGGGAACATCCTCTCGGACGCGCTCTACGCCGTCGTCGATCCCCGCATCCGGTTCAAATGAGCGGTCCACGGTCCGAGTCCATCTTCCAGCGGCGGCTGAGGAAGTTCCGGCGGCTCAGGCGGGGGTACTGGTCGTTCCTGCTGATCCTGGCCGCGTACCTGTCCTCGTTCGCGTTGCCGATGGTGGCCAACAACGTGGCGCTGCTCGTGAAGTACGAGGGCCGCTACTACGTCCCCCTGGTCACGTATCAGCCGGCGTCGGCCTTCGGCCAGGGCGCGATCGGCGAGCCTGACTACCGCGAGCTGCGCGAGGCCTTCGCCCGTGAGGGCCGTGGCAACTGGGTCGTCGTGCCGGCCTATCCGTACGGGCCCAACGAGTCGTTGCTCGACCAGGCCGGCGCGCCGCCCCACGCGCCCTCGAGCCGTCACTACTTCGGCACAGACGACCGTGGCCGCGATGTCCTCGTGCGCCTCGCGTACGGTTTCAACATCTCGATGACCTTCGCGTTGCTGGTGACCAGCCTGGGGTTGCTGGCGGGCGTTGCGGCCGGGGCGCTGCTCGGGTACCTCGGCGGGAAGGTCGACATCATCGGGCAACGGGCGATCGAGATCTGGTCGTCGCTGCCGTTCCTCTACACCATCATCATCATCAGTTCGATCGTCGTGCCGGTGTATCTGCCGGGCCGGGGTCCGCTGCTCCAGCCCTCGTTCTGGCTGCTGGTGGCCATCCTGACGCTCTTCGACTGGATGGGCATCACCTACTACATCCGCGGTGAGTTCTACCGGGAGAAGGCGCGCGACTACGTCGGGGCTGCCATCGTCACCGGGGTGTCGCGGTCGGCCATCATGTTCCGCCACATCCTGCCGAACGCGCTGACGCCGGTCGTCTCGTTCGCGCCCTTCATGGTGGTGGCGAACATCGGCTCGCTCGTGGCCCTGGACTTCCTGGGTTTCGGCCTGCCCGCCCCGACACCCAGCTGGGGCGAGCTGATCGGGCAGGGGATGGCGAACCTGACGAAGTGGTGGCTGGTGTTCTTCCCGCTCGGCGCCCTGTTCATGACTTTGCTCCTCGTGGTGTTCATCGGCGAGGCGGTGCGCGAGGCGTTCGACCCGAAGGAGTACTCGCGCCTTCGCTAGGCGCGTGCCGACCATGAGCGCTCCCTTGTTGCAGATTCGCGGGCTCAAGACGCACTTCTACACCGAGTCGGGCGTGGCCAGGGCTGTCGACGGCGTGGATCTCGACCTGCAGCCGGGCGAGGTGCTCGGCCTGGTGGGCGAGTCCGGGTCCGGCAAGAGCGTGACGGCGCTGAGCGTGCTGCGCTTGATCCCGCAGCCGCCCGGACGGATCGTGGCCGGCGAGATCCTGTTCCAGGGCCGCGACCTGCTCGCCCTGCCCATCGAGGAGATGCGCAGCGTCCGGGGCCGCCAGGT
>VGPE01000360.1 GCA_016875645.1 Chloroflexota bacterium | reverse complement strand
GGCCGACGTGCTCCGCGAGCTCGATGAGCTGCGCGCCAGACTGCGGATGCTCGAGGCCGCCGCCGGAGGTGAGACCCACTGCGTGGGCAGCATCTCGATCGACGGCGTCGGAGCGGCCGACATCACCGTCGGGGACGACGGCCGGCTGCTGGTGAGCTGCAGTGGGACCCCGATGGGCACTCCGCAGCCCTGATCCGGCGTCGGCCTGACCCGGCGTCGGCCTGACCCGGCGTCGGCCTGACCCGGCGTCCGGCGTGGCGCCCCGCTACCCTGCCGTTGCATGGCGGGCGTCCCCCGCCGGCAGAGGAGGCATCCGTGCGCGTGGGCTCCGGCGACCACCGGTATGAGGTCGCAGCCAACTGGAACCTGGGGATCCAGGGGTCCAACCAGGAGGTCGCAGGCGTCGCGGTCAACAGCCGCGACGAGGTCCATGTCTTCACGCGCAGCCCCCACCCGGTCATGGTGTTCGACCGGAGTGGGACCTTCCTTCGAACGTTCGGCGAGGGCCTGTTCACGACGGCGCACGGAA
Source organism: Chloroflexota bacterium (assembly GCA_016875645.1). GTDB lineage: Bacteria > Chloroflexota > Limnocylindria > Limnocylindrales > CSP1-4 > VGPE01. The sequence continues at coordinate 1,306 of VGPE01000360.1, read as the reverse complement.
TCCATATCGCCCCCGACGACACTGTCTGGACCGCCGACTCGAGCGGCAGCACCGTCCGCAAGTTCTCGCCATCGGGCGAGCTGCTCATGACCATCGGCACGCAGGGCGTCCATTCCGACACCGGCATCAATGAGGCGGGCGACTTCCGGACGATCACCCACGGCGGGGCACCGTTCCACTGGTGCACGAACGTCGCCGTCTCGCCGTCGGGCGAGTTCTACGTGTCGGACGGCTACGGCAACGCCAGGGTTCACCACTTCGCTGAGGACGGCTCGCTGATCCGCTCCTGGGGCGAGCCCGGCGCGGGCCCCGGCCAGTTCCGCGTTCCTCACAGCGTCTTCATCGACAAGCGCGGTCTCCTCTACGTGACGGACCGCGAGAACAACCGCGTCCAGGTCTTCACGGGTGACGGGACGCATGTCGCAGAGTGGGACGACGTGCGCCGGCCCAATGACATCTTCATCACCGACGACGATCTGGTGTTCGTGGCCGAGATGGGGATGTCGACCGGGATGATGCCGGGCCTGCCCGTACCGACGTCCGAATCGCCGCCCAGCCGGGTCACCGTCCGCGACATCAACGGCCGGGTCCTGAGTGCCTGGGGCGGCGATCACAGCGGCGACACGGATCCCTGCGCGCCCGGCAACTTCTTCGCCGCCCATGGCATCTGGGTGGACCGCCACGGATCGATCTACGTGGGCGAGGTGATCCTCGGCGCCGGCGCAAGCGGCGGGTACGGTGCCGGCCTCGCTCGCTTACCCGTTCCGTGCCGCCCATTCCAGGTGTTTCACCCGGTTTGAGCGCACCGCATCTGGCGCAGGGGCCCTCGCGGCCTATCATCGCAGCGTGACCGAACGCGGGTACTCACTGGGCGTCGCGCTGGCCTGTCCCTTCGTGGCGTTCGACGATGAGCGCGACGAGCGATCGGACCGGCCGAGCCCGCGTCATCGATGCTACGCCGAGACGCCGCCCTCGACACCTGCGCGCGAGCACCAGGAGCAGCACTGCCTGTCGGCGGGGTTTGCGGGCTGCCCGGTCTTCCAGATCTGGGCGCGTCGCGAAGCCGCCCGTGTCCAGCACCCGAGCCTTCGCGAAGAGCCTGACGTCCGTTTGCGCGAACCCGGGGCCTCGCCGTTCCCGTCGGCAGACGAGCCGTCCGTTGGCACGCCCCGGTTCGCCAGCGCGCCCCGGTTCGGCGAAGGCCCGGCCGAACCCGCGGCGCCGGAACTGACCCATCGCCCCGTGCAGCAGGGCACGTGGAGCCAGCCGCCCGCGTGGCTGCAGTCGAGCGGCGGCGCGCAACCAG
>VGPE01000359.1 GCA_016875645.1 Chloroflexota bacterium | reverse complement strand
GGCGGCCGGGACGGGCGGCCAGAATCCGCAACCTATTCGGCTCCAGATGCCGCGCCGCTGCGTTCCTGCCCGTGCGCACCCGAGTCCGCGCCCGGGTCGCGCGTCGCCGTGCACGCAACCTGCGAGGCGCCGCCCGGATTCCGCAACCGATTCGGCAGATCGCCTCCCTGGGGTCGCAGGAGGGGCTTGTTCGTTGCATTGGTTGCGGATTCCGCCCCGAAGCACCGGCCGGGGCAGCCGCGCACGACGAGTGACCCGGCCTTGCGCCCGGGCGGAACGCCCGCCCCTCGACTGGCTGCGCCTCGGCTCGCTCGAAAGTGCCCGCGCCCTGGGCCTGGCATCGGAGACGGAGCCTGGGTCCGCGGCCGGTTGCTGCCGGCCTGACCGCCGACGGTCAGTCGGCGTCGAAGGGCACGTAGCCGGGCGCGCTGCGCGGCCACGGGGCGATGTCCTCCCACGCCGCTGCGAGCCGCAGGATCAGGTCGTCGCGCCAGCGTGGCCCGATCACCTGCAGTCCGAACGGGACCCCGCTCGTCCCGGCGCCGGCCCGCATCGACAGGGCGGGGTGGCCGGTCACGTTGGCGGGGTTCGTGTTCGCCATCGCGTTCTCCTTGGCGGCGCCGTCGGGCGCTGTGCCATCAGCCAGCAGGCCGGCCACGTTGAGCGTGGGCGTCACCAGCACCGAGCCCTCGCCGAGGAGCAGGTCGAGCCGACGGCCGTGCTCGAACCGGCGTCGCCGCGCGGCGACGTACTCGTCGAGGGTGACGGCGAGCGCCTGGTCGAGATAGGCCTCGAAATGGCGATCGAACCGGTCGCGCTCGGCGATGGCCCGCTCGCGGCCCAGCCACTGCACGATCTCGGCCTCCACGAGCAACAGTGAGTTGTCGTCGGGGTGGTGATCGCCGGGGTAGATGGCGGCGGGCTCGACGGCTTCGATCGGCAGCCGCAGGGCCGACGCCAGTCGCTCGACGGCGGCCTCGAACAGCGCCGCGAGGTCCGGCGGCATTGGCCCGCCCGGCTGCACGCGCCGCGCGACGAGCAGGCGGTCGGGCAGTGGTGGATCGGGCAGTGGACCCCAGCGCGGCGCAGCGGTGGGATCCCCGGGCGCCGCCCCGGCCAGCACCCCCAGGACCAGTTCCACGTCTGCGACCGTCGTCCCCAGCACCCCGTCCGTCACGAGGTCCAGCCAGAGTGGTGCCGCGCCGCGGCCGATCAGCCCGTTGGTCGGCTTGAGCCCCAGGAGGCCGCACAGGGCCGCCGGCCCGCGCACGGAACCGCCCGCGTCGCTCGCCGTGGCGATCCCGACCATGCCGGCGGCGAGGGCCGCGGCCGACCCGCCGGACGACCCGCCCGGCGACCAGGCGCGGTTCCAGGGATTGAGCGTCCGTCCGAACAGCCGGTTCTCCGCCACGCCCTCGAAGGCGAACTCCGAGGTATTGGCCTTGCCGATCGGGATCGCCCCGGCCGCCCGGAGCCGCGCCACGGCCAGGCTGTCAGAGGTCGCTGGCGGCGCGTCGGCGAACAGGAGCGAGCCGTGCGTCGTCCGGAGTCCGGCGAGGTCCTCCACGTCCTTCACGAGCAGCGGCAAGCCGGCCAGCGGCAGGGCCGTGTCGAATCCTCCGGCGAGGCGGCGGTCAAGGGCGGCGGCCTCGGCGCGGGCCGCATCCGCGCACAGCGCGACCACGGCGTTCAGGTCGGGATCCAGCCGCGCGACCCGCTCCAGGGCGCGGTCCACCAGCGACAGGGCGCTGCGGCGGTGGGCGCGGACGTCAAGGGCGAGTGCGGCGAGCATGGCGGTCACGCTATTCTGCGATCTCAGATCCGGGGGGTGACACCCGCCA
>VGPE01000358.1 GCA_016875645.1 Chloroflexota bacterium | reverse complement strand
CACGCCGACTCCGACGCCGATCCCGCCCACGCCGACCCCCTCGCCGGTGCCGACACCGGCCGTCACGGCCAGCCCGACGCCGGGGCCCGGCCCGGACGGGACGCCGACCGCGGGGACGACCGAGGTAGTGATCCCGATCGCCGCCGCGGTTGCCGTCGCCGGTGCGCTGGTCATCTGGACGCTGCGCAGGCGGACCCGATGACCGGGCTGCGCCGGGTGAGACGACTCACGCGTCCGGCAACACTCGCGATCGTCGGGCTGGTCGCCCTCGGCTGGCCGGCGACGGTCGCGGCGCACAGCCTGTCCGGTCGCCTGGAGACGCCCCTGCCCCTGGTCGTCTACCTCGCGGGCGCCGCCCTGGCCGTGGGGCTGTCGTTCGCGTTCGTCCTGCTGCGCGATGTCCGGGCGGACGTGCCGCCGCCGGGCCCGGTGACGCGGGTGCCGCGACCGCTCGTCCTGGCGCTGCGGACCGTCGGGCTGATCGGCTGGCTGTGGATCGTGGCCCAGGCGATCATCGGCGGCTCCAGCGACGCGGACGTCGCCACGCTGTTCCTGTGGGTCTACGGCTGGGTCCTGGTGGCGATCCTGTCGGCCGTCGCCGGCCCGGTCTGGACGTGGCTCGATCCCTTCGCGACCCTGAACGACCTCGGCGCCGCCGCCCTGCGCCGGGCCGGCGTCCGCCCGATGGCGGCGGCGGAGTATCCGGCCTGGCTGGGCGAGTGGCCCGCCGTGGCCGGCCTCATCGTGGTCGTCTGGTTGGAGCTGGTCTACCCGGGGGGCAATCTCGGCCTCATCCTCGTGGGCTACACGGGCCTGACCCTGGCGGCGATGGCCCAGTGGGGCCGCGACCCCTGGCGCGAACATGGTGAGACCTTCTCGGTCTGGTTCGCCACCCTCGGCCGGTTGGCGCGATTCGAGCTCGTCGGTCGGCCGGGGTCGTCCACGGTCCGCCGCCGGCCGTTCCTGAGCGGCCTGCTGGGCGGGTCGTGGAGCGTGGCACTCGTCGTGCTCGTCGCGGTCGGCACGGGGTCCATCCTCTATGACGGCCTGTCGCAGACGAAGCCCTGGTTCGACGCCTTCGGCTTCCCGGCGGTGCCGGGCGCCACGCTGCTGCTGGCCGGCTTCCTCGGCCTGATCATCGCCCTCGTCGTGCTGGTCTCGCGCCTCGTCGGGCCCGCGGCGATGGGCGCGGGGCTGCTGCCGATCGCCTTCGGCTACCTGCTCGCGCACTACCTGACCTACCTGCTCGTGGACGGCCAGCGGATCCTGGTCGCGATCAGCGACCCGTTCCAGCTCGGCTGGGACCTGTTCGGGACCGCCTTCTACGAGCCGCAGGGCGATTGGCTGCCAGCCTCCCTGGTCTGGACGTTCCAGCTCGCGACCGTCGTCGGCGGGCACGTGGCGGGGGCGTGGGCCGGACACGTGGTGGCAGCGCGGTCGGCCGGCCGCGTGCAGGGCCATCGCCTGCGCCAGGTCCCGCTCGCCGTGGTGATGGTGATCCTCACCGTGACCACGCTCTGGTCGCTTGGCCAGGCGATCGTCGCGGAGCCGGCGAATGCGGGCGCCGTCGAGCGCGCCGCGGCGACGGCGGCGATGCCCGCCGAGTCCGGGGCCGGCGAGGCGGTGCCGTGACCGTCGCCACGGTGCAGCTCTTCTACGCGCTGCTCTCGGTGGTTGCGACGGGCGTCGTGGTCGTCATGCTCGGCGCGATGGCCGTGGCCCGCTGGTCTCCCGCCGCTCGACGCTTCGTGGCCGCCATCTGGCTGCGGGGCAGCGCGTCGGCGCTGACCGGCGCGTTCGTGGTTGCGCTGCTCGCCACGCTGGGCAGCCTCTACTTCTCCGAG
>VGPE01000357.1 GCA_016875645.1 Chloroflexota bacterium | reverse complement strand
GGCGCGGCGCGGGCTTGCCGGCCGCGCGCCGTGCCTGCTCCTGGCGCCGGCGCGCCGGGCTCGACACCGCGAGGAACCGGCGGTAGTAGCCCGCGAAGCCGCCGACCCCCAGTCCGAACAGCGGCGAGACCAGGAGCCCGTAGGCGGCGACACTGACCCGGTCCGTCGTCGTCACCTGGAGTGCCTCGGTGGTCGGCGGCGTGAACAAGACGGCCGTGAACACGAGCGCCGCCCAGAGGCCGGCGATGGCGCCCGCCAGGTACGAAGCCCGCGGCGCCAGGAGCCCGGCGAGGAAGGACGCCGCCATCGGTGGGGGTACCACGAACACCTGGGCGATGATGTTGACCAGCTGGTTGGTGTCACCCAGCGCCACGAGCAGCACGCCGGCCGCCGTCGTCGCGACCACCGGAATCCACACGGACCGGTGGCGGATGAGCTGCGGCAGCATCGAGAGGTCCTCGCGGACGTTCAACGGCCGCGCCGCGGCCCGGAAGGCCGCGGTGAAGCTGGGGGGCCGTGGAGGCGTGGGCGTCGTGTCGGCGAGGCGCGGTGTTCGGTGCGGCCTGCCGCGGGAGGCGCCGCCGGTGCCCGACGGTCCCCGGGATGTCGGGTCCTCAGGGCCGTCCTCGGCCTCGTCCTCGGCGAGCGCGTCGAGTTCGGCCTGGGTCGCTCGGTAGCGTCGCCGGGCGTCGGCGCGTTCAGTTCTCTTGGCGCGAGCCACGCGGCCTCCTTCGGGTCTCGAGAGCGTCGCTCATCGTAGTGGAAGGCCGCCCTCGGCGGACGCGCCCGTCCGACGTATCGAAGCGCGTTGCGCCGGCGATACGTGGCAGTGAAGGGCGCGCTGGCACACCTTCCTCGCCAAGCTGTTGCCCGCCGGGGAGGTCGCGATGCACCGCGCCCGGCAGGTCGGGTTGTTGCTCCTTGCGCTCGGAATGGTCGTCACCTCGATCGGCATCTCGGTGCCGCCCGAGCGGGGAACCGTCCCGGAGCCGGCCATCGTGCCGGCGGCGGTCGTCGGCTGGCCGCCGTCGTCCGCGCTGCTGATCGCGGAGGTGGTGACCGGAGGGACGTCTGCGTCGGACGAGTACGTTGAGCTGACGAACGCCGGCTCGGCCACGCTCGACCTCGCCGGCTTCGAGATCGCCTATGCCGCGGCGACCGGGACCACTGCCAGCCGGAAGGTCCAGTGGTCCGTGAGCCGGTTCCTCGACCCTGGCCAGCACCTGCTTGCCGCGAATGTCGCGGGCCTCCACGCGGCCGCAGCCGATGCGACGTGGAGCGGCGGGATCGCCGCGACCGGCGGCACGATCATCCTGCGGACCGCGGCGGGGACGGTGATCGACGCGGTCGGCTGGGGCGATGCCACGAACGCCTGGGTTGAGGGCGCCGCCTGCACCGGCGGCGCCCGCGGGCTCCAGCATCGAGCGGCGCCCGGGCGGCGGGCTCGGCAACAGCGCTGACACCAACGACAACGCGAGCGACTGGTTCGTCCAGCCGGCTCCCCAACCAGAGGGACTCTCGACACCGGTTGCCACGCCCACGCCAAGCCCGACCCTGGGCCCGAGCCCGACGCCGACCGCGACATCGATGCCAAGCCTCGAGCCGACGACGGGGCCGACCGTCGAGTTGACGACGGGGCCGACGCCGGCCGCCACCGCATCGCCGACGGCCGATCCGACGTCCATCGTGGACCCCTCGCCCACCACGGTGCCAGGTTCCATCCCGCCGATCATCGCCACGTTGCCGCCGACTGCTGCCCCCGCGACGCCGGAGCCGACACCCGTTCCGACGCCGGAGCCGACACCCGTTCCGACGCCGGAGCCGACACCCGTTCCGACGCCGGAGCCGACACCGGTTCCGACGGCCGCG
>VGPE01000356.1 GCA_016875645.1 Chloroflexota bacterium | reverse complement strand
CGCCGCGTGGATTGCGGCCCGATGACGGCCGAGGAGCTCGGCGGCATCTTCGCCCGCCGGCGGGCTCGCCGGGCACGCACGGCCGCTCGCCGGCCGATCGGCCACAGCATCGTCCGCGTCGGCCTCGCGCTCGGGCTCGCGTTCGCGACGCTGGCCGGTAGCGCCGGCTATTGGCAAGTGTTCGAGGCGTCGCGACTGTCCAGCCTGCCCGACAACCCGGCGGTGGTGGCGGCGGTCCGCCAGATCGTGCGCGGGCGAATCCTGGACCGAGATGGGCGGGTGCTCGCCAACTCCGCTCGCGACCGGAACGGTGAGCCGTACCGGACCTACGAGGACCCGGTGATGAGCGGCGTGATCGGGTACGCGTCACGGCGGTTCGGGACGGCCGGCCTCGAGCGCACCTTCGACTCCCAGCTCACCGGCTACGTGCGCTCCGACCCCGTGCGCGACCTGCTCAAGAAGTTCGACGCCGACCCATACGACCCGCAGGTCCTGCAGCTCAGCATCTCGCTGGCTATGCAGCGGGCGGCCGTCCGCGGCCTGGGCGATGACCTCGGCGCGGTCGTGATGCTGGATCCCAGGAGCGGGGAGGTGATCGCCCTCGCGTCCACGCCGACCTGGGACGCCTCGCCGGTGGCGAACCCGGAGACCTCGGCGGCGGCGTTCGCGGCGCTCCTCGCCGACCCGCGGAACCCGCTGCTGAACCGGGCCACCCAGGGGCTCTATGCGCCCGGCTCGGTGTTCAAGATCGTCACCGCCATCGCCGGCCTGGGCTCGGATGCCGTCTCGACCGCCACCACGTACGAGGACCAACCCGCCGCCGAGCGGGACGGTCTCGTGGTCACGGGGTTCACCATCGTGGACGGGCACCACCGGTTCACCGGCGGCGAGGCGCTGGACTTCGTGGGCGCGACGGAGGTGTCGTGCAACATCTGGTACGCCCTCGCCGGCCTGGACATCGGCGGCGAGGGGCTGGCCGAGTGGGCCGGACGCCTCGGCTTCGGGCGGGCGATCCCGTTCGACCTGCCGGCCTCGATCAGCCAGGTCACCAACGGCGGCGGATCGTTTGGCGGCGGATTCCGTGACGAGGTGGAGCTTGCGAACGCCGCCTACGGCCAGGCAGAGACGCTGGTCACGCCGCTCCAGATGGCGCTGGTGGCGGCGACGGTGGCCAATGACGGGCTGCTGATGCGGCCGCGGCTGGTCGTGTCGGCCACGTCCGCGAAGAGCGGCACGCGCGAGATCGGGCCCCAGGAGCTGCGGCGTGTGCTCGGGGGTGACGATGCGCGGGCGATCCGCATCGCCATGGAGGCAGCGGTGGAGAGCGAGCGCGGCCGGCTGTACACCGCCGGAGCCCAGGTGCCCGGCATGCGCGTGGCGGGCAAGTCCGGCACGGCCGAGCTGGGCGGGACCGGCGAGCCGCACTCCTGGTTCATCGGCTTTGCACCCGCCGAGGCGCCACGGATCGCGATCGCGGTGCTCGTGGAGCGAGGCGGGCGGGGAGGGGAGCGCGCGGCGCCCCTGGCGGGCCAGCTGCTGCGGACGTACTTCGACTCGGTCGAGTCGCCGGGGGCCTGAGGGGTCGGCCTTCGGACGCCGGGTGCGGCGGGGGACGCGTTCCACCGCCCGTTTCCACCACAGCTGAACACGATCTCCCGCCACGACGGTTCTGCCCGTCCGAACGCCTCGGTCCCGCGTCGAAATCCAGCTGAGTTGGAATGTCGCGCCGTACCTGGCGTTGCTGCGGCCAATGACGGTCGTGCAACCGCCCGGCCGTTCACCTGAAGTCGAAACTTCCGGGGCAGGCCCCGCGCCCCGGCTCCGGGGCCGGAGTCCAGCCGTGCCGCCCGCGCCGCGACACTGCCCACCGCAG
>VGPE01000355.1 GCA_016875645.1 Chloroflexota bacterium | reverse complement strand
CCACCGGGCGAACTTCAGCAAGGCGCAGGGCGCGATCACCCAGATCGCGGCCCGCGCGCTGAACGACAACATCGAGCGGACGCTCTACCGGCGCAGCCAGCTGGCCGGCGAGGAGCTCGCGACCCTGCTCAGCCAGAGTTCGCCCCTGCCCGGTCGCCTACCGGGTGGTGCTGGGCATCCACGGCGCCGTCAACCAGACCTCCTTCGTCCTGTTCGACGCACAGGGCCAGCTCCTGGCCCAGCGCCTCTATGCGCCGCTTGCGGATCTCGGGTCGGCTCCGGAGATTCTCGGCGGGGCGGAGGAGATGCTGGCGGATCCCGCGGCGCTGCAGTCGACCGAGCCGCGCCTCGGCATCATCGACATCGACGGCCGGTACGGCCTCATGCTCCACAGTCCGCTCGTGTCGGGCAACCAGCTGCTCGGCGTGCTCGCGGCGGTGATCGACCTTGCCCCTCTCTTCGAGGAGTTCCTGGGCCCGGTGAGCGCCGGGCGCCTCGACGGCGTCCACGTGATCGACCTCGACGGCACCGTCCTCTACAGCTCGGACGTGGCGAGCCTGGGCAGCGATCTGCTCGAGCATGTCGATGGCGGGGTCGATTCGGCGGCCGCCCTCGGCATTGTCCGGGACCCCGAGGGCACGGCGAACGTCACGTTTATCGAGGGCGACGGTCGCTCGACGCGCATCACCTCATGGGACAGCGTACCCGACATCACGCCGCGCATGGTGGTGGTGCTCTCGGCGCCCGACGACGTGGTCGCGATCAACCTCTCCGAGCTGCGCCTGCAGTATGTGGTCGCAGGCGTCATCCTGCTCGCCACGCTGCTCGTGCTCGGCTTCGTGCTGTTCCGGGCGCGGCAGAAGGGCCTGTAGGATCTTGCCGAGACGCTGCGCCTCGAGGTCGATCGCCGGTCGGCCGAGTTGCGCGTCAGCGAGGCGCGCTTCTGCTCCCTGGTCGAGGGGTCGATCCAGGGCATCGTCATCCATCGCGGCGGCCGCATCCTGTTCGCCAACAGGGCCTATGCCGACATCCACGGCTATCCTGATCCCGAGAGCGTCGTGGCCCTGCATGAGGTCCACCTGCTCGAGGCCCCGGAGGAGCGCGAGCGGCTGGCGGGCATCAATCGCGCGCACCTCGCGGTGCAGAACGCCCCTTCGCGCTACGAGCACCGCGGTCTCCGGAGCAACGGCCGGGAGATCTGGCTCGAGAACCGGGTGAGCGTCGTCGACTGGGAAGGCGGCCCGGCCCTGCAGTCGATCGTCGTCGACATCACCGAGCGCAAGCGCGCCGAGCAGGAGCTGGTCTCCGCGAACCTCAAGCTCGAGCATGCCAACCAGGCCAAATCCGAGTTCCTGTCCCGCATGAGCCACGAGCTCCGCACCCCGCTCAACGCGATCATCAGCTTCTCGGATACCATGAACACAGAGATCCTGGGCCCGATCGAGAACGAGCGGTACAAGGAGTACGTCTCCGACATTCACTTCAGTAGCTCGCACCTGCTGACGCTGATCAACCACGTGCTCGACGTGGCCAAGATCGAGCAGGGCGAGTTCAGGCTGTCCGACGACGTCGTCGAGGTCGCCGACATCGTCGCCGCCACGGTGCGCCTGATGGAGCCGATGGCCGAGCGCGGCGAGGTACGGCTGGTGGCTGAGATCGAGCCCGGATTGCCCGACCTGCGCGCCGACCGCCGCTCGATCCGCCAGATGCTGTTCAACCTGCTCTCGAACTCGGTCAAGTTCACCGAGCCCGGCGGCTCGGTCACCACGCGCGCCCACATGACCCGGGCGGGCGAGCTCGTCATCCAGGTGAGCGACACCGGCATCGGCATTCCGCCCGAGATCCTGGGCCGCATCACGGAGCCTTTCGTGCAGGCCAAGACGGCCAA
>VGPE01000354.1 GCA_016875645.1 Chloroflexota bacterium | reverse complement strand
CGCGCCACATGCCCTGCTCCTTGGCGTAGCGTTCCACCAGGTCCACCAGGGCATCCGGGCGGCCCGTCAGGCGCAGGTATGCGAGCGTCTCGTCATCGATCGGGAACATCGTGGCCGTGGCCCCGAACTCGGGCGACATGTTGGAGATCGTCGCCCGGTCGGCCAGCGCGAGCGAGGCGAGGCCGTCGCCGGCGAACTCGACGAACGCCCCGACCACGCCGTAGGACCGGAGCATCTCGGTCACGACGAGCACGAGGTCGGTCGCGGTTGCCCCGCGCGGCAGTTCGCCGGTGAGTCGCACGCCAACGATGCGCGGCATGGGCTGGTAGAGCGGCTGCCCCAGGAGCACCGCCTCGGCCTCGATGCCGCCGACGCCGTAGCCGAGCACGCCCAGGCCATTGATCATCGTGGTGTGCGAATCGGTTCCGACCAGGCTGTCGGGGAAGGCGATTCGGCCGCGCTCATCGGACGCTTCGCGCACGACGGTGGCGAGGAACTCCAGGTTGACCTGGTGGACGATGCCCGTTCCGGGCGGCACGACACGCAGGTCGCGCAAGGCCGTCTGCGCCCAGCGCAGCAACTGGTACCGCTCACCGTTGCGCTCGTACTCGCGTTCCACGTTGAACGCGAACGCGGCCGGGGTGCCGTAGCGGTCCACCTGGACCGAGTGGTCGATGACGAGATCCGCCGGTACGAGGGGATTCACGCGCTCGGGGTCGCCGCCCAGGTCGGCCATCGCGTCGCGCATCACCGCGAGGTCCACGATGGCGGGCACTCCGGTGAAGTCCTGGAGGATCACCCGCGCCGGCATGAACGGGATCTCGGCCTCGGCCCCGGAGCCCGGCACCCAGGCGCTGAGTGCTTCCACGTCCTCTGCCCGGACGATGCCGCCCCCAGCGTGGCGAAGGACGTTCTCCAGGAGCACCTTGAGCGTGAACGGCGCCCGCTCGAGATCGAGCCGGCCGTCGAGGGCGCTCAGCCGGTAGTAGTCCGGGCGGTCAAGCCCCAGCGACGCGCGGGCCCCGAAGGGATCTTTGACTGGCACGCTCGACCTCGGATGGCGACGGCTCGTGGACCGTCGTCTGCATACACTCGGATGGTGCAAGAGTACCGCGCCGTCCGCGCAGCCGGCTTCACGTGGATCGCCCGCGATCGATCGGGTCCGCGTCCGTGAGGCCCTGGGGAGACGAGCCGAAACGCCCCCGGCCGGACCCGCCCGAGGATGCCGCCGATCTGCTGCCGGGTGCGATCGCCGCCCGCCTCGCCCACGAGGGGGCCCCCCATCGCCATCCGCACCGCCAGAGCGAACCCGGGCAGCCTCCGGCGATCGGAATCGTCGGGGCAGGAGCCGTGGGGACGGCCCTCGGCCTGGCGCTGCACCGCGCAACCTGGCCGGTCGTCGCCGTCGCGAGCCGCGACGCGGGGCGGCGCGCCCGGTTCGCCCGGCTGGTCCCGGGGGCTCGCGCGTTTGCCGAGGCGACCGCGCTCCTCGACGAGGCTGAGCTGGTGATCCTCGCGGTGCCGGACGACGCCATCGCCGATCTCGCCCGACGGATCCGCCTCTACGGCGGACAGGCGCTCGTCCACACCAGTGGCGTCCTCGGCGCCGATGTCCTGGAGCCGGCCATGGCCGCCGGGACCCAGATCGGTGCGTTCCACCCGCTCGTTGCATTCGCGGAAACGGAACGGGCCGTCGCGGCACTCCACGGAGCAACCGTCGCCGTCGAGGGCGACGACGATCTGGTCGGCCTGCTGGCCGAGATGGCCGAGGCGATCGGTGCCTCCGCGGTCCGCCTCGCGCATGGCTCCAAGGCCGCCTACCACGCTGCCGCGGTGCTCTCGGCTGGTGGCGTCGTGGCGCTGCTCGATGCCGTGGTGCGGCTCGGCGCCACGGCCGGACTCGACGAACGTGCTGCGC
>VGPE01000353.1 GCA_016875645.1 Chloroflexota bacterium | reverse complement strand
GCTGATCGCCGCGGTGAGCGACGTCTTGCCGTGGTCGATGTGGCCGATCGTCCCGATGTTGACGTGCGGCTTGTTCCGTTCGAACTTCTTCTTGGCCACGTGCTGGTTCTCACTCCATCTGGCGATCGGCGTTCGGGCCGAACAACTGGGGCTGCGGCACGATACCGCGGATTCGGCGAGCGAAGGGTGGAGCCCACAATCGGACTTGAACCGATGACCTCTTCCTTACCAAGGAAGTGCTCTGCCAGCTGAGCTATGTGGGCCCGATGGTCCCCCATGAGGTGTGGTGGGCAGGGAGGGAATCGAACCCCCACAGTCGTATGACGGCTGATCTACAGTCAGCGGAGCTCACCACCTGCTCAACCTACCCACGAGAGCGACGCGCCGGGTGGAGCTGCGGCTCCAGTGGTGCCCCGACCGGTCGTCTGTTCAGTTGGAGCCGACGACGGGACTCGAACCCGGAACCGGCGGTTTACAAAACCGCTGCTCTACCAATTGAGCTACGTCGGCGCGCAGGAGCACACCGCAGAGGACACCTGGGCTCACGAGATGATAGGCCGCATGTGGAGTCGGGTCAAGCGAGCGGGCCGTCCTCGTTGGCTCCCCGGGTGAGGTCCGAGGCCGGCCCGGCGGCGCCCGTCTCGCCCGCCTTGTCGGATCCACCGCTCGCCGGCGCCGTTGCAGCGTTCGCAGCGGACCGGCGACGCGTGGGTGCAGGCACGGCCGGACCGCCCGGCAGCAACTCGGGGTCGGGCCCCACCGGCCGGGCAGCCTTCCGGGTCACCCGGCGACGCGTTGCGTCGGGAGGGTCGAGGGCGGCCGACGCCGCGGGCTCCTCGGGCTCGACCCTGGCCAGGGGCTGGACTTCGGCCGGTACCTCCGCCGCGACGTCGGCGGAGGGCTCGACCACGGCGATCGTGCTCGCCGCGCGCACGGGCAGCGCCGCGAGCGTTCCGTCGGGGTCGCGCTGAGCGAGCACCTCGAAGAGCAGCACCGACCCCGCGACGGCCGCGTTGATCGATCCGACCCGGCCTCGCATCGGGACCCGGACCAGGAAGTCGCAGCGACGGCGGACCGCCGGACCGATCCCCTGCCCTTCGCTGCCAACGACCAGGGCCAGCGGCCCGCGCAGGTCCGCCTGCCGCGCGAGCAGCGGCGCATCGCCATCCGACCCCGCGACACGCAGACCCCGCACATGGAACTCCGCGAGCGTGCCCGGCAGATCATCCACGGGAACGAGCAGCAGGTGTTCCACGGCACCCGCCGACGCCTTGACCGCCGAGGGTGAGAGCGGCGCCTGTCGATGCGTCGGAAAGACGATCCCGTGGACGCCGACGGCCTCAGCGCTCCTCAGCAGCGTGCCCACGTTCTGCGGGTCCTCGAGCGAATCGAGCACCAGCACGAACGGCGGTTCGCCACGCTCGCGTGCGCGGGCCCAAACGTCGTCGAGGGTCGCGAAGCGACGCGGGCCGACAATCAGCGCCACGCCCTGGTGGCCATCGAAGCCGGCGAGCGAGGTCAGCGTGCCGCCCTCGACCTCCACGATCGGAATCCGCAGGTTCGTGGCATGGAGCACGATCTTCTCGAGGGCCTGGCGTCGCTGGGGCACGACCAGCAGGCGGATCGAGGGGCGGCGGGCCACGAAGGCCTCCTCCACCGGACGCCGGCCGGCAACGATCTCCTCGCCCTCACCGATCAGGTCGGACGCTGGTAGGGCCGTGCCTTCCGCCGGCCGCTCGCCGGTCGGTCGAGTGCCGCTGAACCGGGGGCCGGACGGCCGTGCCGGCGGCTTGTCGAAAGCCGGGCGGTGCGGGCCCGGCCCGCGAGCGAAGCCCGGACCGGAGGACACGGGACCGCCGGCTGCCCGATTCGGACTGAAGCGTGTGGGGCCCGGCCCGCCGGCCGGCGGGCGACCGCTCGGACGATCG
>VGPE01000352.1 GCA_016875645.1 Chloroflexota bacterium | reverse complement strand
TGCTGGCGGGGTTCTCTGCCGCCGTGGCCGGCTTCGCGCTCCCGCCCGCGGCGGGCGGGCCGCCCGCAGTCCTGGGCGAGGTCCTGGTCGGGGTCGACGCCGGCCGGGTGGCACGTGCCGGCGCGCTCGGACTCGCCGTGGTCGCCCTGCCGCTCGTGCTCGGCCGCGGCCCCCTTGGTTCGATCGCCATCGGCTCGGCCGTGCTCCTGTCCGGGGCGGAACTCCTGCTCGCGGGATTGTTCGGGCCGCGAACCCCCCTTGAGCATCTCCTGCTGGCCGCGACGCAGGCGTTGCTCGCCGCAGGGACCCTGGTGGTGGTCGCGGCGGCGCCCGTGGGGCCGCCGCTCGCGGGTCGGATCCCAGTACCCGGGGCCAACGAGACCGATGCGGCCGCTCCACCCCTGGCGGGCCGACGCCGGATCCCCGTCTGGCCGGGCATCCGGTCGGTCGTCGACATGGCCACGACGCCGACCGCCGGCGCAGTGACGGCTCCGCCCCCCGTCGTCGCGGTGTCGTTGCGAACGGACGCGGTCATGCCGACCCGACCCGCGGGCCCGCGCTCAGCCGCATGAGCCTGCTGGCGTTCGTTGCGCTCTGCCTCGCCGCGGCGGCCGTGTCGCTGGTGGCCATCGGCCGGAACGGGAGTACCGGCTGGCTCGGCGCGATGGCCCTGCTGGGGCTGGCGGCGCTTGCGGCCGTCTTCATGGCGCCCGGCCCGGCAGTCGTCGGCGGAGCACGAACCGAGGTCGATGGCTACCTGCGCCTCGTGGGGACGCTGGGCTGCATGTTCGGAGTGGGGCTGACGCTGGTCGCGGCGACGCTCGACACCGGGCGACACGGCGCGGACCGTGATCCGTTCCCGATCGCAGCCGTGCCCCTTGCCTGCGCTGCAGCGATCGGCCTCGGCGCCCTCGCCCTCGCCGTGGCACCCGCCGAAGCGGCCATCCCGGCGACGCTGGCCGGCATCGCGGGGCTGATGGGGCTCGCCGTTCTCCCGCGCAGCGAAGCGAGCGTGATCGTGGGGCGCGGCGTCCTGCGGGTCGTCGCCGTCGCCGGCACCCTCGTCACGGGCGGCGCCGTTCTGCTTCTCGCAACCGATCACCCGCTGGCCGCGGAGCCCACGGCAATCGGGGGTGCGGCACTCCTGGTCGCAGGCGGCGTGGGCCTGCGGATCGGGGCCATGCCGTTCCATGCCACGGTGGCGCGCCTGCTCCCCCGAGCGGGTCTCGCCGCGCCCTTCGTGCTGATCTGGGCGGCGATTCCGCTGGTGGTCTGCGCCGTTGCCGTGCTCGCGTCGGGCGTTGCGACGCCAGGGCTCCCGCTCACCGCCGAGCGGGGCCTGATCGCCGTGGCGGCCGTGGTCACGCTCCTGGCGGCGCCGATCGTGGCCGCGGTGACCGACGACCTCGACCACGTGGTCGCCTACTCGATCGTCGCGGACATGGGCCTTGTCCTCCTCGCGTTCGCCGCGACACCGCCGTCATGGGAGGCGATCCGCGCATGGCTGCTCATCGTCGCGACCTCGAAGACCGCGCTCGTCGCGTGGTCGGTCGCGATGCGCGACGTGTACGGCTCGGTGCGGTTGAGCGACCTGCACGGCTGGGCGATCCGTGCGCCGGGACTCGCCGGCGCCCTCGCGCTGGTCGGGATTGCGACGCTCGGCGTCCCGACCTTTGCGTCCGCGAATGTGCGCAGGGACATCGCCGATGCCGTCTTTCGTGAGCCATTCGCAAGCGCCGCGTTCGCCGCGAGCCTGGTCGCCGTCCTGCCCTACCTCAGGCTCGCCGCCGTAGGCCTCTCGACGCCGAGCCCCGCGGTGTACCGCGCCCCGGACGAGCGCCTGCGCCGGCCTGCGGCCTGGCTCCAGCGGGCGCGCCAGCCACAGCCGGTCGCCGGGCATCCGCGGGTCCGGGATCCCGAAGCCGGATCT
>VGPE01000351.1 GCA_016875645.1 Chloroflexota bacterium | reverse complement strand
GCGCGAGCGCTCCGGCATGAGCGGGCGAGCCGCGGGCGGCAACGCCGAGAACAGCCCGGATCAGCCGACGCGGCGCATCCCGGCATAGCCCAACTGCCGGATCCCGGGCGGTCGATCGGGCCCGCCGTGCGGAGCCGCGGCTTCGACCAACGGCTGCACCTGTCGCGCCACCACGTTCACCACGTTCCCTTCCCGCTGCAGGTCGCCGTCCACCAGGAGCAGCGCGTGCCGGCGGACCGTGTTGCGGAACTCCGCCCAGACATTCGGCCAGAGCGTGACATTGACCATGCCCGTCTCGTCCTCCAGGGCGAGGAAGACGGTGCCCCGCGCCGTCATCGGGTGCTGGCGTGTGACGACCAGCCCGCCCAGGCGGACTCGACCCGGGCGTCGCGCCGCGAGTTCGGCGTTCGGGATCGCCCCGAGTGCCACCAGGGCAGGCCGGAACAGCTCCACCACCTGCCGGCTGGCGTCAAACGAGATCACCGCGTAGGCGTCGCCCAGGCGTTCCCGCTCGGTCAGCGGCGGAAGTGACGGCGCCTCCGTGGCCGGCAGCCGCAGGTCCATGGGCCGTCCCGCCGCCCGCTTCGACCCCTTGACCGCCTCCCGCGTCGGTCGCCCGTCCACGCGCCCGCGGGCGGCGCCGGCCACCTCCCGCAACTGCCAGAGCAGCTCGCGCCGCGGCTGGCCGAGCGAGTCCAGCGCCCCCACGCGGATGAGCCGCTCGAGCACCTCCTCCAACAGGCCCGTGCGCGTCACGACGTCCGCGAGCGAGGTGTACGGCCCGCGCGCGAGTTCCGCATCCAGCAGCTCCTCGTGCTCCTCGCCGATGCCCTTGACCAGGTGGAGCCCCAATCGGATGCCGTAGCCGACTGCCGATTCCGCAGCCCATCGGCCGCGTGCCTCGAGCGACGGCATGACGCAGGCGGGTGAGCGCACGGGATCGGGGCGGCGGTCGATGCCCGCGCCATCTGGCAGTGGGTCCTCCTCGACGTCCTGCGCCAGCGCCCACCCCGGCCGCCCGACCCATTCGGTGGTGGTGTGGTAGCCGGACACGTTCATGTCGACCGGCAGGATCGCGACGCCGTGGCGCTTCGCGTCGTTGATCAGCACCTCGACCGGGTAGAAGCCCATCGGCTGGGCGTTGATGAGGCCCACGGTGAGATGGGCGGGGTAGAACAGCTTGAGGAAGGCGGATTCGTAGGCCGTGCGGGCAAAGGCCGCCGCGTGGGACTTCGCGAAGCCGAAGGAGGCGAAGGCGGCGACCCGCCGGAACAGTTCCTCGGCGTCCTCGGGCGTCATGCCGTTGGCGATGCAGCCGTTCGAGAACTTCCGATGGAGCTTCTCCATCTCCTTCGTCGATCGCCAGGTGCCCATCGCACGGCGGAACCCATCCGACTCCGCTGGCGTGAAACCGCCGACCCGGATCGCGATCTCCATCACCTGCTCCTGGTACAGGATCACGCCGAGGGTCTCGCCCAGGATCGGTTCCAGCTTCGGATGCAGGTAGGTCACCGGCTCCAGGCCCTGCTTGCGGCGCAGGTACGGGTGGACGGCGTTGCCCTGGATCGGCCCGGGGCGGATGATCGCCACCTCCACGACGAGGTCGTCGAGATTGGTCGGGCGCGACTTGGGCAGCGTCTGCATCTGGGCCCGGCTCTCGACCTGGAACACGCCCACCGTGTCGGCGGCCTGGAGCATCTCGAAGACCTCGGGAATGTCCTCGGGCAGCCGGTCGAGGTCCAGGCAGACCGCGCAGTCGCGCTGGATCAGCATCAGCGCCTCGTCGATGGCGGCCAGCATGCCGAGGCCCAGCAGGTCGAGCTTGATCAGCTTGATCGTCTCGACGTCGCGCTTGTCGTACTGGACGACGACGCGGCCGGGCATCGTCGCCCGCTCCAGGGGCGCAATGTCGATCAACGGCGCCGCGGTGATCAGCATGCCGCCGCTGT
>VGPE01000350.1 GCA_016875645.1 Chloroflexota bacterium | reverse complement strand
CAGGAACGCGGCGGCCATGCCGCCGTTGTAGTGCATCTGCTGGACGTCCTGGCTCTCGTTGACGTAGTGTCGCCGATCCGTGCCGGCGGGTACCTCGATCGCGAGGCCGCCGCCGCGGGTGTAGATCGTGTACAGCCGTTCCGGCAGCTCGGGCTGGGCCGCCCAAAGCCGCTTGAGGAAGTGGCCGGCCGCCTCCGCTTCGGCCCGGTAGCCCGTCATGAGGGCCGACATGCCGAGCTGGCAGGTCAGGTACAGGATCTGCGGGTCGTTCGGACCGGTGCGCTCGCGGTCCTGGTAGACGCCGCCAGTGACCGGATCCTGGAACCGGAGCGCGTTGCGCATCGTTCGGCGGGCGATGTCGTACTGGCGGAGGAGCTGGGCGCCGTAGGCAAGGCAGGTCTCGGCGTAGGTGTTCGCGCCTCGGTTCATGCCGGCGTTCGGCGAGGCGTTTCCCGCCACCTCGCCCTCGGGCGTGAGCATGTGGCGGCGGATCCACTCGGTCACCCGCATCGCGTGGCCGGTCTCGCCGCCAAGCGTGAACGCCCAGGGCACCCGGGAGTAGAACACCCCCTTGTCGACCGGACCGATCGACCCGTCCGGGTTCATCTGATCGAGCAGGAACTCGACGCCCTTGCGACGGGACTCCTGGTAGCTCCGGACCTTGCTCGCGAGGCCTGTCTTGACGGTGATCACAGCTCTTCCCCTTTCTTGGACGGCCGCGGCGCTTCGACGCCGCGGCCGTCGATCGCATCAGCCGGCATGGCTACAGTCGAGCCGGCTGCCGGTCACCGGATCGAACAGGTAGACGTGCTCGAACGAGACGCCGACGGTCTGACCAATCCGCGCGCGCAGGCGCGGGTCGACGCTGGCCTTGACCATGATGCCTCCGACCACCAGATCGAGGTAGGTAACCGGTCCCACCGGCTCGGCCAGGAGCACATGCGCGGTCGCGCCGGCTGCCTCAACGGCCGGCCCCACTCGCACGTGCTCGGGCCGCACGCCCAGGCGGACCCGGTCAGCACCGGGCACCGCGCCGACAGAATCGGGCAGCGGCACCGCCAGCTCGCCGCTGCGGATCAGCAGGTGGCCGTCCTGGCTGGCGAGTTGCCCCTCGACGAAGTTCATGGCCGGGCTGCCGATGAAGCCCGCCACGTACGCGTTGACCGGCTGACTGTACGTGTCCTCGGGTGTCGAGTACTGCTGGAGGACCCCTGCCCGCATCACCGCGATCTTATCGGAGAGGACCATCGCCTCCTCCTGATCGTGGGTGACGTAGACGGTCGTGACACCCAGCTCGCGCTGCAGGCGCTTGATCTCGGTCCGCGTCCTGACCCGTAGCGCCGCATCCAGGTTCGAGAGCGGTTCGTCCATCAAGAACACGACTGGGTCGCGGACGATCGCCCGGCCGAGCGCGACCCGTTGGCGCTGTCCGCCCGAGATCTCGGTTGGCCGCCGGTCGAGCAGTTCGGAGATAGCGAGCACGTCGGCGGCCCGGCCCACCCGCGACCGGATCTCCCGGTCGGACAGCCGACGCTGCTTGAGGCCGAACGCCAGGTTCCCGAAGACCGTCATATGCGGGTAGAGCGCGTAGTCCTGGAACACCATCGCGATGTCGCGGTCGCGCGGCGATAGATCGTTCACGATCTGCTCGTCGAAGAGGACCAGGCCGGAGGTTGGCTGCTCCAAGCCGGCGATGCAGTTGAGCGTCGTCGACTTGCCGCAGCCGGAGGGACCCAGGAGCGTGACGAAGCTGCCCTCCGGGACGTCGAGGTGGAGGTCGTTGACGGCCGTGACTTCCCCGAAGCGCTTGAACAGGGCCCGCAGTGTCACCTTAGCCATCAGTGGATCATCCCTTCGAGGAGCCCGAGAGCATCCCCTGAATCAGGTGCTTCTGGAAGAGGAACGCGATCAAGACCGGCGGTAGGACTGCCAGCACCCCGGCAGCGAAGAGCGGTC
>VGPE01000349.1 GCA_016875645.1 Chloroflexota bacterium | reverse complement strand
AGGTCGAGCCGGGCCTGCCGGGGCGGATCGAGGTCGTGGGCGCGCCGCTGGAGCCGTCGGTCCTGCGCGACGTGCGCGGGGCCTGGGCCGGAGCGGTGGTGGACGAGTTCGTCATCGGGGAAGCGGAGCAGATCGTCCGCGCCGCGTGGCTGGACGACGGGTACGCGACCGCGTCGGTGACCGCGTCGTTCGACACCGGCCGGGAGAAGGTGCTTCGCCTGCACATCGAGCCGGGGACGCGGATCACCGGCAACGTGGTGACCTGGCAGGTCGATCCCGAGTCGCTGCGGCCTGTCGTGGAACGCTGGGTCGGCGACAACGGGTTCGACGACGACATCTGGCGGCAGCCGGGGGAAATCGCCCGAGCGCTGGAGGAATACCTGCGCGGCCTGGGGTACCTGATCGCACGGGTCACCGTGTCCGGGCCCGATGTGTCCGGTTCGACGGCGATGATCAGCGGTCGCGTATCGGGCGGTCCCCTGCTCGAGCTGCGCGACGTGCGGTTCGACGGAGCTGAGCGGCTCGATGGCGGGACGCTGCTGGAGGCGGCCGCCCTGAGAGTGCCTGCGACGTTCTCTCCGGGCGATGTGGCCGCGGCCCGGGATCGCGTGGTCCGCCGGTACCGGCAGGAGGGGTTCTCCGGGGTGCGTGTGACCTCCCGGCTGAGCGTGGACGAGGCGGCCGCGCGCGTGGAGGTGAGCTTCGACGTCGTGGAGGGTCCCCGGCAGATGCTGCGGGAGATTGTCGTGACCGGCGCTCGCACCATTGACGAACAGGTCGTCGTTCGGGATCTCGGGCTCGCGGTAGGGGAGCCGCTCGGATCGGATGCGTGGCTGCAGGCCCGGCGGCGCGTCTTCGAGAGCGGGCTGTTCCGCCGGGTGGACGTCACGCCCGAGCCGATGGCGATGGACGCGCCTCCGGAGGGCGAGCAGCCGACCCGGCTGCGCGTGACGGTCGAGGAGTGGCCGGCCGTCCGCTTCCGGTACGGGTTTCAGGTCGCCGAGGTGCGGCCGGAGGGCGAGCTGTCCGGACGGGACCTGTCGCCGGGGCTCCGTGCCGACGTCCTGCGGAGGACGCTGGGTGGCCGTGCCCTCACCCTCGGCGGGTCGGGCGAGTGGCAGCTGCGCCACCGGGCCGCCCGCGTCTTCGCCGTGGCGCCCACGCTGTTCGGGCGCCGGATCCGGTCCGCCGTCTCTGCCGAGAGCTCCCGCGACACGGTCGAAAACGCGTCGTTCGTGACCGATCAGACCAGCGTGTCCTGGGAGCAGCGGATGCCGGTCTGGTCGTCGTGGCAGGTCTCGTATCGCTACGCCTACGAGCGTCAGCACACCTACGACACCGCCGAGTCCGACAACCCCTTCTTCCCGCCGTTCGACATCACCGTGAACGTGGCGCGGTTGAGTGCGAGTGCGATCTACGACACGCGCAACGACCCCACGGACACGCGGCGCGGGCTGTTCGTGTCCGGCAGCCTGGAGTACGCGCCCGAGGTGCTCGGGTCCGACATCCGGTTCATCCGCACGGTGCTGCAGGGCTACTACTTCAGGCCGTGGCGGGGGCTGGTGTTCGCCAGCGGCGCGCGGGTCGGGCTCGGGCGGGCGCTGGCCGGCCAGGAGCTGATTGCATCCGAGCGCTTCTATGCCGGCGGCGCCAGGTCGGTGCGCGGCGTGCTCGAAAACGGTCTCGGCGATCTGGATTTTCTTGGTGATCCGGTGGGCGGGGCGGCCTCGCTCGTGCTGAACCAGGAGGTCCGGTTTCCGATCTACAAGTGGGTGGGGGGCGTCGGGTTCGTGGATGCCGGCAACGTCTTCGCCCGATCGTCGGAACTCGGCCTCGGCGATCTCGTGAGCGCGTCAGGCGCCGGGCTGCGTGTGACAACGCCCTTCGGCATCGTGCGCGTGGATTACGGGCGCACCTGGTCGGGCGGTCCCGGCCGCTGGTACTTCGGGATCGGTCAGGCCTACTAGGGCGAGTGGGGCGAGTGGGGCGAGTCGG
>VGPE01000348.1 GCA_016875645.1 Chloroflexota bacterium | reverse complement strand
ACGAGCGCTCCGCCGGCGTCCGCTACTTCAACACCATGGCCGGCTGGAAGCCGATCCCGGAGAAGGGCATGCTCGTCCGCGCCCTCCAGCGCGCCAAGGAGCGCGACCAGGGCAAGTAACCCCTGGTGACTCATCGACGGCCCGCTGCCCGCGAGGACGGCGGGCCGTCCTGTGCGTGTGCCGAGCAGGCCCACGAGGATCTCAGCGACGCATGGCGGTCAGTTCCCCGGCAAGCGTGACCAGCGCCTGGGGGTACGTGCCCACGAACATCGGGTGGCGCGATTGAAGCCTGCTAGCGAGATCAGGCGGGATTGCCTCGAGCCCCCAGATCGCGCCCGCCAGGCCCCCGGCGACCGCGCCGACGGTGTCCGCGTCCTCTCCGAGTTCCACCGCCCAGAAGACCGCGTCCTCGAACGAGTCTGCGCCCGTCACCGCCACAGCGCGCCCGTGAGTGTGCGCAGGACCCAGCCGGACATCTCCGGCGTTGGACCGCCCGCGGCGACGACCGCATCACGCACGCTGCGGGTGGTGGCCCACGTCGCGACCTCCGCCAGGGCGGGCCGCACTCCTGTCTCGACGGCGACCCAGATCGCTCGCGCAAACACCGCGCAGGCATCCTGACAGTCCGCGTTCGGGTGCGTGACCTCGGACTGCAATCGAGCCAGCGCAGCGGCGGCCTCCGCCGTGGAGGCGGGCAGCGCGACCGGCGCGACCCGCAGCAGGGAACCATTGCCCGCGGCATCCGAGGAGAGCCCGCTGATGGCGGCGCTCCAATCTCGTCCCTGCCCGACGGCACTCAATACCTGGCGGGTCTGCGCGCCGACGTCGGCAGCATTCCTCGACCACGCTGGAAACTCCGAAGCCAGCGCCGCCTAATCGATGCCTCCGCGGTTCGCCACCAGATGTCGCGGCAGGACGAGCGACGTCTGCGTGTCGTCCGTGAACTCTCCGGGCGCCCAGTGGAACGTGCCACCCCCGGGCATCGCACGCAGCGCCGCGTGCCGGCCCGCAATCTTGGACGGTGACTGGAACTCCACTGGTGCGCCGAGCGCATTGCCAACGGCGAGCCCGACCAGCGCGCCGCGTGCCCTGTTCAAGACCGCAGTTGAGTCGGCCACACTCCACCCCCGCCCGCTCAATACCTAACCATGAGATGGAGCAGGAAACTGGCGGACGTACTCCCGTTGGGCCTGCGTTTCCGGACACTTCTCGCCCCGCGCATCCTTCAGCGCCTTCAACGCGCTCGGGCCGTCCAGACCGGCGGCGCGCAGCACACAGCCCCCGATCGTCCCTGCCCGTCCCAGTCCGCCCTTGCAGTGGACGACCACGTTCTTGCCGGCGGCCGCCGACTCGAGAATCCGAACGACCAGCGCCTGCACTGCGGCGAGGTCGGCCGGGACGCTGGAGTCGGCAATGGGAAGCCGGGAGAACTCCAACCCGTTCGCCGGTGCCGCCGAAGGCAGGTCCGCGATCGCCAGCGAGTCCAACTCCTGATCCTCGAGCAGGCATACGAGGTGCTCCACGCCGAATTCCTCGCGCAGGCATCGCAGGTCGACGTCGAGGTCTCGATCCCACGGACCGGTCGCTGCGTCTCGCTGCTTCTTCCCGGGCGCGAATGTGAGCCCGACGCGACCCGGCCCGAGGTCGGGCAGACTCGGCAACCAACCCACGCGGATCGGGTGCGAGAACGACGTCCTAGAATGTGTAGACATCACCCCTCCGTGTTGCAAGCATAACTGCGTCCCGCCAGAGCCGAAGGGAAGCGGCGCCCCGTCAAGCGTTGGGCAGCGTTCATCCATGTCCACACCGGGCAGCGCCCGTCGACCTCCGAGAGTCTCCATCCTCGTCGCCGCGGAGCACGCCGGCCCGGCCTGAGCACGTGGTAGGCTCCCTCGCGGCATCGAGCCGGGCGGCGCGAGGTCACGCGAACGTTGGGGGGCATCATGAAGGTCGCCGTCGGACTGCACCGCTACGCCATCGAGAACTGGCCCGAGGTCACCAGCCTCGCCCTCGAGTCCGAACGCCTCGGCGTCGACTCCCTGTGGAGTGCCGAGGCGTGGGCGCACGACGGCG
>VGPE01000347.1 GCA_016875645.1 Chloroflexota bacterium | reverse complement strand
GATTCGGCCCTGCCCGCGATCGACGTCGTGATGACGGCGCGCCATGCGGCCCTCGCGCCGTGGTGGCATCACTTCGGGGACGCCGACCGGGAGCTGGCGCAGTCGCTGCTGGAGCGGCTGGGCATCGGGCCGCTCACGCTGCGGACGTTCGGGACGCTCTCGTCAGGGGAGCGCCAGCGCGTGCTCATTGCCCGGACGCTCATGACGCGGCCGGACCTGCTGCTGCTCGACGAACCGGCCGCTGGCCTGGATCTCGGCGCCCGGGAGGCGCTCCTGCGGCGTTTGACCGCGCTTGCCGCCGACCCCGCCATCCCGGCAATCGTGCTCGTGACCCACCACGTCGAGGAGATCCCGGCCGACTTCGACCACGTGCTCCTCCTGGCCGAGGGCCGGCTCGTGGCGGCAGGGCCGATCGGGGACGTGCTGACGGGTGCCGCGCTGACTCGGTTGTACGACCTGCCGCTCGCGGTCGACCACCGGGTCGGCCGGTTCCATGCCTGGGCGATCGACGATGCCGGGCCCGCCGGTCGCAAGGACGCCTGAGTCAGTTCGCGCGGCTCTCCCGCGCCAGGCGTCGCAGCACCGCCGGCAGGATCCCGCCGTTTCGGTAGTAGTCGACCTCGATCGGGCCGTCGAGACGGGCGATCACCTCGAAGCGGCGCTCGAGGCCGTCCTCGTCGGAGCGTACGGTCACGGTCAGTTGCTGGCGGGGTCGCGGGCCCGCCGCAAGGCCGTGGATCGTGTACGACTCGCGGCCGGTCAGGCCCAGCGATGCCGCGCTCTCGCCGGGCAGGAACTGGAGGGGCAGCACCCCCATCCCGACGAGATTGGAGCGGTGGATCCGCTCGAAGCTCTCGGCGATCACGGCCCGGACGCCCAGCAGCATGGGGCCCTTGGCGGCCCAGTCGCGCGACGATCCCGACCCGTACTCGCGCCCGGCGATGATGATCGACGGGACGCCCTCGGCGCGATAGCGCATCGCAGCGTCGTAGATGAACGTCTGCTCGCCGGACGGCAGGTGAACCGTGTACGGGCCCTCCCGGTCGGGCACCAGGCGGTTGCGCAGCCGGATGTTCGCGAACGTGCCGCGCATCATCACCTCGTGGTGGCCACGGCGGGCGCCGTAGGAGTTGAACTCCAGCGGGGTCACGCCGTGCGCCTGGAGCCACTGGCCCGCGGGCGACCAGGCAGCGATCGAGCCGGCGGGCGAGATGTGGTCGGTGGTCACCGAATCGCCCAGGACGGCCAGCACGCGAGCGTCCTCGATGTCGACCAGCGGGGCGGGCTCCACGGCGAGGCCGTCGAAGAACGGAGGCTTGGCGATGTAGGTCGAGTCGGCGTCCCACTCGTAGCGACTGCCCTCCGGGATGGGCAGCGCGCGCCAGCGCTCGTCGCCATCGAACACCGCGGCATAGGTCTGGCGGAACAGCTCGGGATCGATTGCCGCCCCGATCACGCGCCGGATCTCGTCGGCACCGGGCCAGATGTCGGCCAGCATGACCGGCTTGCCGTCGGCGCCCGTCCCGAGCGGCTCACGGGTGAGATCGATGTCCACCCTGCCCGCCAGCGCGAAGGCGACCACCAGCGGTGGTGACGCGAGATAGCTCGCGCGGGCGAGCGGATGGATGCGACCTTCGAAGTTGCGGTTGCCGGAGAGCACCGCCGCAGCCACGAGGTCGTTCTGCTCAATGGCTTCTGCGATCGGTTCGAGGAGCGGGCCGCTGTTGCCGATGCAGGTGGTGCAGCCGTATCCGGCCAGCGCGAAGCCGAGCGACTCCAGGGGCGCCATGAGGCCGGCCGCGGCCAGGTACGACGTGACGGCCTTCGAACCCGGCGCCAAGGAGGTCTTCACCGCGGGCGACACGGACAGGCCGCGCGCGACCGCATTGCGAGCGAGCAGCCCGGCTCCGACCATCACGGTCGGGTTGGACGTGTTCGTGCAGGAGGTGATCGCCGCGATCGCCACCGAGCCGGAGCGCAGCGTCGTGGCGCCCTCACCGAGCGCGACGAGGATGCCCTGCGCGCCCGGACCGGCGTGCGGCGCATCCGGGTACGCCACAGCGAAGTTGGCCGGCAGGTCCTGGAGGGCGACGCGGTCCTGGGGC
>VGPE01000346.1 GCA_016875645.1 Chloroflexota bacterium | reverse complement strand
GCGACCCCAGTCCAGTGGCGGTCCGAGGCTGCCGCCTCGCAATCCCGTGGCCGCAGGCGCTTGCCGCCGGCGCCCCGGCGTCTCCGCGCCGGCCGTCGCCCTCCGGGGCCTGTCGGCGCATCGGAGCTGCCGGTGCATCGGGGGCCTGTCGGCGCATCGGAGATTCACGCCCGGAGCGCTGCGCTGTCGCCTTGGGCGGCCCGCATCACGCGCCCGCGGCCGCACCGGCACTCGGATCACGCTCCCGGCGTGATGCTCGCGGTCATGACGGCCGCTCCAGCTCGATGGGACGCTCGATGCCCGGATTCTGCCGCCCTGGGCGTGACCCCGAGCGTGAACGCGGGGTGTGAACCGCGAGAGCGGCCCTGCCCGGCGCCCCTCGCCCGGCGTCAGCCCGCGGCCACGGCGTTGAGCCGGATCCGGTGCCAGCCGGTGGCCCCGGACGGCAGTGGATCGGTCACGACTCCGTCCTGGACGAGGCCCGACCCGTCGGTCGTGCGGACCGCGACGCTGTAGGCACCGACCGCCGAGAGTGTCGCCCGGTGGCGCCAGCGCACCCAGGTCAGGGGTCCCAGGGGCTCGATCGCGGCGTCCTCGACCTCGGCGTCGACCCACGTCGTGCCGCTGTCGAGGCTGACCTCCACGCGCATCACGCCCCGGTCGCCCGTGTTGGCGATCCCGGTCAGCCAGAAGGCCTCGCCGACCGGCACGCTCGTGCGCGTGCGCGGGTAGTCGGTGCGGGACATTGGCCGCACCAGCGCTTCCTTGTCCCAGCCACGGACGACCCAGTACCCGTCTTCGTCGTGGTCGGCCATTTGCATCCGGCGCAGCCACTTGGGCTGCTTCATGCCGAAGCGGCCGGCGATCAGCACGCGTGCGGGGTAGCCATGCTCGGGCGTCAGGAGCGCGTCGCCCATCTCGTAGACGATCCAGGAGTCCGCTTCGCGCGCAACCTCGAGGGGTGTCGACTCGGTGAAGCCATCTTCGGCCTCCCACAGGATCCAGCCGGCGCCCGGCTGCACGCCTGCGCGGTCAAGCAGGTCCGAGATCCGCACGCCACGCCACTTCTGGTTGCCGATCAGGTGGTCACCGCGGACGATGTTGGTGCTGATGCACTCCATCGTCCGGTACCCGGTGACGGACGGCAGTGCGATCAGCTCGGTGAGCGTCAGGCTCAGGGGACGCTCCACCAGCCCGTCGATCGTCAGCCGCCAGGTCGAGCCGTCCACGTTGGTCGGGATCAGGTTCTTGCTCACCTGGTAGAAATCGGGGACGGGGGTCAGGGCGGGCGTCGGGCCGAAGGCGTCGGCCGGGGTCGGGCCGCCGGTGAGCGCGGCGACCGGCTTCACGTTGCCGAGCGCCTGCACGGCGAGGGAGCCGAAGGCCGCCAGCAGCGAACTGCCCCCCGCGAGGGCGAGCGACCGTCCGAGGAGGCTGCGACGGGTCAGGCCGACCGGGCGCTCGCCGGGGACCACGATGACCGGCTGGTCGGGCTCGGCCGCCGCCGGAGCCGGCTCCTGGAGCCTTGTCCGGGTTCGCGAGAGGAGCAGGCCGTAGCCCAGGGAGGCGATCGCAAGCGGGACGTGAAGCGCCACCGGATCGGTGCCGGCATTCGCGCCGAAGAAGCCGGCACCGAAGAGCGGCAGGACCAGCGCTTCCGCGATCACGATGCCAACCAGCCCGATCCAGACGCCCGCCCGCAGCCAGCCCATGGACGCGGTGGCCCGCGCAGCCGGGACGGCCAGCAGCGCGGCCGCGACCACGACCCCACCGGCGACCCCGATGTGCAGGAGCCCTTTGGCCAGCGGCCCGAACGTCTCCAGGCCGCTGCTGAACACGGCGACCGGGATGAAGGCCGTGACACCGTCGGCGATCATTTCGATGAAGCCGGCGCGCGAGGTCAGGAGGTTCGCGACGACCAGGAGCAGGAGCCCGGACCCAGCGGCGAGGGCGCCGGCGGCGGCGAGGCGGCGGGCAGCCAGCGTGCGGGTCATGGCAGGTGATTCGTCTCGCTGGGTGGTTCGGATGGCTCGGTGTGCCGGAGTGTGCACCGCTTCCATGACGAGACGGTGACCAGGGCCGTCAGGCCGAGCCGGCAGCCAGACTCCCTGCCC
>VGPE01000345.1 GCA_016875645.1 Chloroflexota bacterium | reverse complement strand
ACGACGTACAACCACATGTCGGGCGTTTCGGTGGGAGTGGGCCAGGCCGTCGGCAAGGGCCAGATCGTCGGCCGCAACGGGTCGAGCGGCTGGGCCACCGGGCCGCATGTGCACTTCGAGGTCTGGTCGGGCCCCGTCTGGGACGGCGGCCGGCGGGTGAACCCGCTCAATTACCTCTAGCTCCCGCTCGCCCGGATGGCCTGGCCCCAGCTCTGATCCCTGGGCCTGGGCCCAGGTGTGCCTCGTGCGACAATGGCGGGGATGTTCCTCGACCGCGTCAAGATCTGGGTTCGTGGGGGCGACGGCGGGGACGGGGCAGCCACCTTCCGGCGCGAGGCCCACGTGCCCCGCGGCGGCCCCGACGGCGGCGATGGCGGCCGCGGCGGCTCGATCTACCTCGTGACCGACCCCGGCCAGACGACGCTGCGCGATTACCAGCACCGGCACCACTACCGCGGCGAGCCCGGCGGGCGCGGCATGGGCGACAAGCGCCACGGCAAGGCCGGCCGTGACCTCGTGCTCTCGGTGCCGCCCGGGACCGGCGTCTACGACGATGCGAGCGGTGATCTCCTCGCGGATCTCGTGGCCCGCGACCAGCGCGTCCTCGTGGCGCGCGGCGGCCGCGGCGGCCTCGGCAACGTTCACTTCGCGACCTCCACGCATCAGACGCCCCGCCACGCGCAGAACGGCGAGCCCGGCGCGGAGCACTGGCTTCGCCTCGAACTTCGGTTGATCGCCGAGGTCGGCCTCGTGGGGCTGCCGAACGCGGGCAAGTCCACGCTGCTGGCGGCGCTGACGGCAGCGAAGCCCAAGATCGCCGACTACCCCTTCACCACCCTGGCGCCGAACCTCGGCGTGCTCGACCTGGGCGACGAGGACGAGCGGCGCCCGACCATCGCCGACGTGCCCGGGCTCATCGAGGGTGCGTCAGCCGGCGCGGGACTCGGTCACGCGTTCCTGCGACACGTCGAGCGGACGCGGATCCTGGTCCACGTCGTGGACGGCGCCTCGCGCGACCCGGAGTGGGACTTCAACGTGATCCGCGACGAACTCCAGGCCCACGATCCCGCCCTGCTCGCGAAGCCCATGCTGGTGGTCTTCAACAAGCTCGACCTGCCCGAGGCACAGGCGGCGTGGTTGGCGTTCCGGCGCGCCCGCGAGCGTCAGGGCCTCGCCGCCCTCGCGGTCTCCGCCGAGTCGCGTCTCGGCATCCCCGAGCTCCGCGAAACGCTGGCCGAGATGCTGCCCGACGCTGACGAGCTTGCCGCCCCGCCCGAGCCCGCCGGGATCGTCATCCACCGGTTCGAGAGCGCGGGCCAGGCCTTCACGGCGGACCACGACACCGGTGTCTACCGGGTGCGCGGCCGGCGGATCGAGCGACTCGCGGCGCAGACCAACTTCGACAACGAGGAGTCGGCAGAGCGATTCCAGCGCGACCTCGCCAGGCTGGGCGTCGATGCCGAGCTGCGGCGCGCGGGCGTGCGGCCGGGTGACACGGTGCGCATCGGCGGGATCGAGCTGGAGTGGGAGCCCGAGACCTGGGAGGCGCGTTGAGCGACCTCGGCCGCGGTCCCGTCGGCATTCTCGGCGGCACCTTCGATCCAATCCACGTCGGTCACCTGGCGGTCGCGGAATCCGTTCGCGAGCAGCTCGACCTGCGCCGGGTCGTGTTCGTCCCCGCCGCGGTCCCGCCGCACCGGGGCGCACCGGCGGCCTCGGCCGAGGACCGCGCGGCCATGGTCGAACTCGCGATCGCGGGCAACCCCGCCTTCGTCATCGACCGCCTCGAGATCGAGCGGCCGGGTCCGTCCTACGCGGTGGACACCCTGGAGATCCTGGCCGCCCGCGAGCCGGATCCGTGGTTCATCCTCTCCGCCGAGGCGCTGGCCGGCCTGCCGACGTGGCGCTCGCCGCGCCGGGTGATCGAGCTGGCGCGCCTGGCGATCGTCCCGCGGCCGGGTGCGGCTCCCCCGTCGCGCGCCTGGCTCGACGAGCACTTCCCGGGTTGCGGGAACCGGGTGGCGGTGCTCGAGGGGCCGCTCCTGCCCATCTCCGGGACCGCGATCCGTGAACGGCTGGCCGCCGGCCGATCGATCCGGTACCTCGTCCCGGATGCGGTCCGCGCCTACATCACCGATCATGGCCTCTATCGATCCTGATCGCCGGAGGGACCACGCCTGTGACCG
>VGPE01000344.1 GCA_016875645.1 Chloroflexota bacterium | reverse complement strand
GCCGGCAGCGGCGCGCAGCGAATCCAGCCACTCGACCAGTTGTCGGCGTTCGAGCAGGGCACGCCAGCCCCGATCGCGCCACTGGGCCCCATCGAGGAGCCGCTGGTGCTCAGCTTCGGCCAGATCGACGAGTACCTGACCTGTCCATTGAAGTTCAAGTACAGCCACGTCCTGCGGGTCCCGCTCGCCCCGCACCACGCCCTGATCTACGGATCGGCCCTGCACAAGGCCGTCCAGGAGTTCCATCGCCGCCAGGCCCTCGGCGACGCGATGAGCGAGGGCGAGCTGATCGATGCCTTTGAGGTCGCGTGGCGCAACGAGGGGTTTCTGACCCGTGAGCACGAAGAGGCGCGTCTCGAGACCGGCCGTGCGGCGCTTCGCCGATTCCGTGCCGAACAGCTGTCGCCGGGAGCGCTGGTCCCGGCGTACGTGGAGCGGGAGTTCACCTTCAGCCTGGGCGGTGACCGGATCCGGGGCCGCTGGGACCGCGTCGACATCGAGCCCAACGTCGAGGGTGCGGCGCCCGCGGCCGTGCCCCCGGCTCACGCGACGCGGCCGGACGTGATTCAGGACACGCTGCCGCTGCTGCCACGCGAACGGGTCACGATCACGGACTACAAGTCGAGCGACGTTCGCGATCCCGCCCAGGCCCGGCAGCGGGCCCGTGACTCGCTGCAATTGACAATCTACGCCATGGGCTACCAGGCGCTGACGGGGCGGCTGCCGGACGCAGTCCAGCTGCACTTCCTGGAGTCGGGCCTCGTCGGGCGCGCGGAACTGGACGACCGCCGGCTCGAGAAAGGCCGGGCCCTGATCGGCCGCGCAGCCGAGGGCATCCGTGCCCGCGACTACACGCCCCGGCCGGACTCGCTCTCGTGCAGCTACTGTCCGTTCCGCGACGTCTGCCCGGCGAGCGTCGCCAGGTGATGCGCGGCGCGGATCGACGAGGCTGGGACGGCCTCCAGGCTATCTCCTTCGACTTTGGAAACACCCTGGTACCCGTTCGTCACGAGGAGCTCCGGGGTGTCGTCGAGGAAACCGGCCGCCGAATCGTGGAGCGCTGCGGGCCGTTCACGCTCGAGGCGTTCCTCGCGGTCTGGGCGGAGGAGCGAGCACGCCAATTCGCGGAGGACGTGCCGGAGTTCCGCGAGGTGGAGATCCCGCAGCGCCTGGTGCGCGTGCTGGCTCGGCTGCGAGGTTTCCCCGCGCCGCCCGCCGGCCGGCGCTGGGACGACGTCGCCGCCGCTGAACGCTCCACGCCAGAAGAAGTGGACTGGGCGACCCATGTCTACAGCCGCCAATTCGTGGAGCGCGTTTCGGTGCCCGACAACGTGGGTCCGATGCTCGGGCGCCTGGCCGGGCGCTTCCGCCTCGGGGTGCTCTCCAACTGGCCGCTTGCCGCCACGATTGATCGCTACCTGGAGGCGGCAGGGTGGAGATCCGCTCTCAGCGCCGTGGTGGTCTCGCAACGCGTCGGGGTGATCAAGCCACACCCCGGGATCTTCCGCGCGGCGGAGGAGGCCCTCGGAGTCGCACCCGGGGCCATCCTCCATGTCGGGGACGACTGGGCCGCCGATATCATCGGCGCCAAGCAGGCTGGCTGGCGGGCGGCGTACCTGCGCGCGCCCAGGGGTGCGTCGCCGCTGCCGGAAAGTGAGCCGGATGACTCGGTGACCCCGGACCTGGGGCTGGCCTCTCTCATGGATCTCGAGGCGGCCCTGGGCGGGGGAGTTGCGTGACTCGGCTGAGCGTTGGCGATGATTCGCCGCCGGCCGGCCCGGTCGCCCCGCGCCCGGTCGAGGATCAGGTCGCGGCTAGACTCGTGGCGATGGAGTTGCGCGACCGCCTCGCCAACCTCGCGCTGTTCGCGGCCGCCGCGGTTGCCTGGGCCGTGGTCGCCGTCGTGCTCACCACGCGGGACCCACTGCTGGATCGCGAAGCCGGATTGGTCGGGGCGGCAGCGATCGGGGTCGCCGCCGGCCTCTCGACCATGCCCCTCTTCTGGCTGGCGGCATTCGGCCGGAACCGCGGCGTCGCGTACCGCGGCGAGTGGGTCCGGGCCATTCGCCGCGGAGGGTGGCTTGGGGCCGTCAGTGCGTTCTTCATCGCCCTGCGCGTGGAAGGGGCATTCCAGCTGCCGATCGCGCTCTTCGTGCTGGCGATGGTGGTGATCGCCGAGGCCACCA
>VGPE01000343.1 GCA_016875645.1 Chloroflexota bacterium | reverse complement strand
GCCGAAATCGCTGACGCTCTGGATCGCGCTCAGCGACGCCACGCCCGAAAACGGCTGCATGTACCTGGTGCCGGCCGACCGCTATCCGACCTACAACACCCCCGAGGACGCCAAGCTGCGCTTCACACTGCCCGACATCCGGGTGCTCCCGGCGCCGGCCGGAACGGCATTCGCCTGGACGCAGGCGATCTTCCATTGGGGCGCGCGCAGCTCGAGCCGCGCCGCCGGCCCCAGGATCAGCGTCGGCTTCGAGTTCCAACGGGGCGACATCGCGCCCTTCAACCAGCCGCTCTTGGACATCGCCGCCCCGCCGCCGTTCGCAGGACGCCTCAAGCTGATCGCCAAGCAGCTCCTGCAGTACGACCACAACTACCCGCTGCCCGAGGGGCAACGCGCGCTGGCCCGCGGCGTGCTGGGGATCGCCGCCTAGGCCTTTCCGGCGCCCCTCCGCGTCTGCCGCCACGTCGCCGGCAACCGCACGGGGAGGACGTAGCGTCGCCGGCGATTCGCCCGCCGGTGGCGGCGGCGTAAACAACCCGCCAGCCGCCCGTGAATGCCGTGCGAACGGGTGCGGTTGCGCCTTGCGCGACCGCCCGCCTCCGATCAGCCTCCCCGCCGTCGAAGGGCGCAGGGAGAATTCGACGATGGGCACGGATATCGGGGCGATGGTCCTCGCCGGCCATCCGGAGACGGATATCGAGGAATTCGGCGAGCCGCCCCCCACGGGGGCGGGCGAGCCCGCCATGACCCGCGAGGCGTTCCTCGGCCTGATCAAGCAGGCCCCCATTCTGCTGGTCGACGACACGCCCGAAAACGCCCAGCGGCTCGACGGCATCCTCAAGGCCGACGGCTATTCCGCCGTGACCGTCACCACCGACCCCGATGCGGCGGCCCTGCTGCACGAACGCACGCCGTTCGACCTGATCGTGCTCGACGTCCGCCCGCATGGCCGGTGGGCGTTCGACGTGCTGGCGGGGTTGCGCGAGCGCATTCGCAACGACTACCTGCCGGTCATCGTGATCACCGCCCAGACCGATCTGGCCACCCGGCTCCGGGCGCTGGAGTTGGGCGCCAAGGACTTCCTGACCAAGCCCTTCGAGGCCGCCGAGGTGCTGCTCCGGATCGCCAACAGCCTCGAGGTTCGCCTGCTCTGCAACCAGCGCCAGCGCAAGGCGGAAATTCTCGAGGACGCGGTGCGCGTCCGAACGCGGGAGCTGCGCGACTCGCAGTTCGAGATCATCCGCCGGCTGGCCCGGGCGGGCGAGTTCCGCGACAACGAAACCGGCATGCACGTGCTCCGCATCGGCTACGGCTGCCACCTGGTGGCGCTGGCGGCCGGCCTCGACAGCGAGCGGGCCGAGCTGATCCAGTTTGCGAGCCCGATGCACGACGTGGGCAAGATCGGCATCCCCGACCGCATCCTTCGCAAGCCCGGCCGGCTCGACGCGGCCGAGCGCGCGGTCATGAACGGCCACACGACGATCGGCGCCGAGATCCTGTCGGGCCACGCCTCCTAGGTGATGCGGATGGCCCGCCGGATCGCGCTGACCCACCACGAACGCTGGGACGGTACAGGCTATCCGAATCGGCTGAAGGGCGAGGAAATCCCCATCGAAGGGCGCATCACCGCCATCGTCGACGTGTTCGACGCGCTGACCTCGGCGCGGCCTTACAAGGCCGCCTGGACCGACGAGGCGGCGATCGGCTACCTGCGCGTCAACGCCGGCACCCAGTTCGACCCCGCCCTGGTGCGGGTCTTCTTCGACGTCCTGCCCGATGTCCTGGTGCTCCGTGCCCGCTACGCCGACGACCGGGCGGAGCGCCTCGGCCCGCCGCGGGCGGTCTGGCTGGCCTCGTAGCCGGTTTTCCGCCCCAGTGACCTCCGTCACAGACGCGGGCCTCAGGGCGCGCTAGCATTCTTTCATCATCATCCTCCACATCCTCCCGGGGCCGCGACGAAGCGGCCCTTTTTCTTTGCGCGCCAGGGCCTTCCGGAACACAAATCGGGCTATCGACCGGGCCGCCCGGTGGACGGCGAGGCCTGCCGGGAGTACCCTCGGGCAAGATTCGAGGTGGCCGATGGCCGACGACGACGACGCGGGCAAGGCGCCCGCCGCGTTTCCCGACCGGACCGGCAACGAGGCGATGTACGACGTGAGCGTCGACATCATCGCCGTGCTCGGCACTGCGACCCTG
>VGPE01000342.1 GCA_016875645.1 Chloroflexota bacterium | reverse complement strand
CGCCGCGGGCGCCACGGCGCGGCCTCCCGGCCGCGCGGGTGCGGCGCGCTCGGGCTGCACCGGCCCCGCGGTAGCATTCCAATCGCACCGTCTGTGGCGCCGGGGAGCCGGCCGGGAGGATCTGATCGCCAGCACGACCGCGGTCGTGGCGCAACCGCGTCAGCGGCCGTTGCGCCGCGACCCATTGAGGAGCCGGCTCGGGACCGCCGCGTGGGACCTGCTGACGTCCGTCAATGTCGCGGTCGTCCAGATCATCGTCATCTCCGTCTTCGCCGCGATCGGCATGACGGTCCAGCAGCTGCCGTCGTTCGCGTTCCGAACGCAGGCAGCCTACGTCGAGCAGATGGCCCTCATCCACGTGCGCTACGAGCCGCTGGTGGGGCGCTCCGGCGTGGAGCTCCTTGAAGGCATCGGCATCTTCAACGTCTTCACGTCATGGTGGTTCAGCCTCGCGCTGGTCCTGCTCCTCATCTCCATCGTGGCCTGCACCCTTGACCGGACGCCGCGTCTCGTCAGCCAGGTTCGTGACATCCGCGTGGTCCAGCCGCCGCCGTTCTTCGACCCGCGGCTGCCGGACCGGGCGGTGGTGACCGGCCTCGACGTGGCGAGCGTGGAGGCCACGCTGCGCCGGCACCGGTTCGCGGTGCGGACCGCGACGACGGACGCCGGCACCTTCCTCTACGGCGACCGCCATCGCTACTCCAAGCTCGCCACGCTGCCGTCCCACCTGGGCCTGATCCTGTTCCTGGTGGCAGCGGCGGTGACCAGTCGCTTCGGGACCGAGGTGCCCCTCGTCGCCGCCGTCGGGGAGTCCGCCACGGTGCAGTCGATCGGGACGCCGGGCCTGCTCATCGTCAAGAACCTCGGTTTCGACTCGCCGCGCCTGCCGGACGGGCGGTTCGCCGACTTCGTGACCGACCTCGCCGTCTACCAGTCCGGCCGCGAGATCGCCCGCAAGCAGGTGCGCGTGAACGACCCGCTGTCCGTGGCCGGCTTCAGCTTCCACCAGAACGGGTTCGGGCCCGCGCCCGACATCGAGTTGCGGGACCTCTCGGGTGACGTGCTCTGGACGGGGCCCATGGCCCTGACACGCCAGAGCGCGGGTCTCCCGTTCGACATCATGACCATTCCCGGGCGCGACATCGGCCTGGAGCTGTACCTCCAGCGCGCCGACGACGGCTCCGCGGTCCTGCTTGCGCTCCCGTACCGCATCGTGGGCACGCTGCCCGACGGCTCGCCCGACGTGCAGAGCCTCTTTCCCATTGCCGTGGGCGTGGGCGAGACGCGCGGCTCGCCCGACCTGGACGTGACCGTCACCCTGCGCGACGTCGGCGCGTTCAGCGTCCTGATCGCCAAGCAGGACCCGGGTCAGGGGCTGGTCTGGCTCGCCTTCGGGCTGCTCATCGGGGGACTCTCGGTCACGTTCTACCTGCCGCGGCGGCGCGTCTGGGCGCGTGTCGACGCGGCCGGCGAACTCCGCATCGTCGGCCGGGCGGACCGCTACGTGGACTTCGAGCGCGAGTTCGGCCGGCTTCTCGTCGATCTCGCGAACCGATCGCGGGCGCACCCGGCGGCCTGACGGCGGTGGCCACGCTCGCGGAGCTGCGACTTGCAATCTTCCCGGGCGCCATCGAAGTGGCACCGGTCACCGGGCAGGCGCTGGCACGCGACGTCGGCTGGGTGCGCGTGCTGCGAGCGCGGGTGCCCGCCTTCGACGCGCTCGAGACGGGCGATATCGCGATCCTGCCCTCCCGCGCCCTCGCGGTCATCGCTCCCGGCGAACCCGAGGTCGCAGCGCTCGCCGAGGCGCTGGTGGCCGGCGCGGTCGCGGCCGTCCTGCTGCCCGAGCCGGCCAACGAGACGACGGCGCCCTGGATCCTGGCCGCCCTTGGGGCCACGGCGGAAGACGCCCTGCCCACCTTCCGTGTCCCCGACGCCGACCCCACCAACCTGGAGCGATCCATCATCGGCTTTCTCCTGAACCGTCGAGCGGAGCTGGACCATCAGGCCGCCATCCTCGAAGCGAGCCT
The DNA here is from genome assembly GCA_016875645.1 of Chloroflexota bacterium. Lineage (GTDB taxonomy): Bacteria > Chloroflexota > Limnocylindria > Limnocylindrales > CSP1-4 > VGPE01. The sequence goes on along the minus strand of VGPE01000342.1, from coordinate 178 downwards.
CGCAAAGCTGGCGCTTCGATCCGCGGAGCTGGACGCCCTCGTGGCCGCGATCGCGGGCTTCTTCGGGCGGGCAGTTGCGCTGGAGGGCATCCGCGGTCGGCTCGTGGCGATCCACGCCCCGCCCGACGCTCCGGGTGCGGCGGCCGCCGTCACCGGCTACCTGGGCGGATCGCGAGCG
>VGPE01000341.1 GCA_016875645.1 Chloroflexota bacterium | reverse complement strand
CCCGCCCGGGTGGCCCCGCTGGCCGATATCGACACACGCTCCTAGCGTACGCAGCACGTCCGATCAGTCCGCGTGCGAGGGGGTCCCACGTGGCAAGCGAGGCTGTCGCGCCAGCCGCAGAGGTCCATGCGTCCAGAGCGTCCGCAGCGCACCCGGGCTCGCGCAGCTGGTTCGACGCGGCTCTCGGCTGGCTGGTCGGCCTGCCCGGCCCGACGTGGCTCGCCTACCTCGGTTTCACGCTCCTGGCGCTGGCCTGGACGACCGCCGTGGGCTGGCTGGCCCACTACGTGCCCGCGGGCTCCGTCACGGCCACCCAGTCGTCCTACGCGTTCTTCCTGGTCGCGCCGTTCGCGTTCGCCCACGTCCTGAACCGCGCCGCCGCCCGGGCCCTGGATCGGTTCGCGCCCGCGGTGGACGCGTCGCCGGTGGATCTGGCGGGCTGGCGGCGGGACCTCACCACGATCCCGCCCCGGATCGCGCTGCTGTTCCTCGTCATCGGCGCGGGCATGGACCTGATGAGCTGGCTGAGCGACCCGGTCGCCGCTCAGACCGCCGGCGCGCCGATCGAGGGGCTGGTCCTGCGTGCCGCCGGCGAGTTCGTCCTCGCCGGTGCCTGGGCCGTGGTCATCGTGCACATCGTCCGCCAGCTGCGGCTGGTCTCCCGCCTGCACGAGCGGGCCGTGCAGATCGACCTGTTCCGCCCCGCGCCGCTGCACGCGTTCTCGCAGCTGACCGTACGGACCGGCATCGGCCTCGCCCTCGTGGCCGGGTATGCCATCGTGACGTCGCCACCGGAGCTGCTCCTGACGCCCGTCAGCGTGGTATTCGTGTCGTTCCTGATCGTGACGGCGGCGGCCGCGTTCGCCCTGCCCCTGCGCGGCATCCAGCGGCGCCTCGCTGCAGAGAAGGAACGCCTGCTGGACGGAGTGAACGCTCGCCTGGAGACGGCGATGGGGCGCCTCGATGCGGCCGTCGACGCCGGCGAGCTGGCGACGATGGACGGCCATCAGAAAGCGCTCGCGGCGCTGACCCAGCAGCGGGACTTCATCGCCCGCCTGCGGACGTGGCCCTGGGACCCGTCGACGTTCCGGGCGTTCGCGTCCGCGATCGCGCTGCCGATCGGCTTGTGGCTGGTGACCCGGATCCTGGAGCGAGTCGTATGAGCACCGCGGAATCCGCGGTCGAGATGGCGCGGACGGTCGAGGAGACACCGGCCGAAACGAGCGGCCGACCCTACGCCCCCAGCTGGGTGAACCACCTGACCGCGTGGATCGAGCGCCTGCCGGGGCCGGCGTGGGCGTTCTACCTCGTCGCGATGGGCGTCGCCGTCCTGGTGCAGTGGTCGTTCGGCTGGTGGACCGGGCTGATCCCGCAGGGCGAGGTATCGCCGGCCTACGCCTACTACGGCATCGCCCTGCCGGCGACCGTCTGGCTCATCGCCCATCTGGACCGGGTGGCGGCCGACGCGTTGCGAGGCTTCCGACCGCTGTTGGGCGCCTCGCCCGACGAGATGCGTCGCTGGCAGCACGAGCTCACCGTGATCCCCGCACGGCCCGCGGCGATCATCACGATCGCCGTCTACCTGTTCACGTTCGCCTACTACGTCGGCGACCCGGTCGCCTCGGACACGGTCGGCTACACGGTCCCGATGCTCCTGATCCGGGGTTTCTGGGAAGGCGCCGTGGGGGCCCTGATCACCATCCTCGTCTACCACTCGATCCGCCAGCTGCGCCTGGTCAGCCGGCTTCACGAGGGCGCTCGTGACGTGCCGCTGTTCGAACCGGCCCCGCTGTACGCGTTCTCGACCCTGACCGCCCGCACCGCCATCGGGCTGGTCCTCCTCCAGGCCCCGGGGTTCCTGTTCGTTCCCGACAACGAGTCCGCCTTCGTGGTCACCCTGGTCTGGATGACCGTTTTGACGGCGATCTCGGCGGCGATCTTCCTCCTGCCGCTGCGGGGCATGCAGCAGCGGATCGCGAGCGAGAAGGAGCGCCTGGAGGCCGAGGTGGGCCGGCGCCTGGTCACGACCATTGCGGACGTCCACGCCGCCGTGGACGGGCGCCCCCGCGAGGACGCAGACGCGCTCAACAAGACCCTGGCGACGCTCATCACGGAGCGCGACCTGGTCGCGAAGCTGCCCACCTGGCCGTGGTCGGCCGGCGCCTTCTGGGGATTCGCGTCGGCCGTCATCCTCCCGATCGGACTCTGGTTCGTGA
>VGPE01000340.1 GCA_016875645.1 Chloroflexota bacterium | reverse complement strand
GCGTCCGCGGCACTCGCCTCGAGCCGGCCCTTCGCGACGGCGCGGGTGAGGTTGGCCCCGATGCGATCACGGCCGGCCGACGCGCGCGCCAGCTCGGGCTCGTAGAGGATCACCGGCCGGCCCGCGGCCGCCATGACCTGGGCGATGCCGTGGCCCATCAGCCCGGCGCCCGCCACGAAGACCCGCCCGCCCGCCATCGCCGTCAGCCTACCCCGGGTGCGAGGAGCGCCAGCAGCGCGTCGGCGGCCGTGTAGGGGTCCAGCCGGTGCGCGGCCACCTCGGCGACCAGGCGATCGCGCTCGGGGCGGACCACGGGGTCGCGCAGCCGGGCGTCGAGCCGGGTACCGAGTACGGCCGACACCTGGGCCTCGGCGCGAACCAGGGCCCGCTCGGACGCCCCTCGACCGGCGCCCGGGCCCGGCCGATGGCGGTCGAGGGCAGCCAGCAGCTCAGCCACGCCGTCGCCGGTGGAGGCCGTCGTGAGCAGCACCTCCGGTCGCTTGGGCTGCGGCCGGCCGGGCGACACCGACCTCGCAGCGGCCGCGACGAGCATTGCCCGCAGGTGGCTCGCCGTCCGCCCCGCACCCGGTCGGTCGGCCTTGTTCACGACGACGATGTCGGCCACTTCGAGCAGGCCGGCCTTGATCGCCTGCACCTCGTCGCCGGACTCGGGCGCCTCGAGGACGACGGTGGTGTCGGCCGCGGCTGCCACCTCCACCTCGCTCTGCCCCGTGCCGACCGTTTCGATCAGCACCAGGTCGAAGCCCGCTGCGTCGAGCACGTCGGCAGCGGCGATCGACGTCGGTGCGAGGCCGCCGGCATGGCCACGCGCCGCCATCGAGCGGATGAAGACGTCCCGATCGCCCGCGTGCTCCTGCATGCGCACCCGATCGCCCAGCAGGGCGCCACCCGTGATGGGGCTCGATGGGTCAACGGCGATGACACCGACGGCCCGGCCCGCGGCCCGCGCCATGCGCGTCAGTGCCGCCACCAGTGTCGACTTGCCCGTGCCCGGCGGCCCGGTCACGCCCACAAGATGCGCCCGACCGGCCCGCGGATACAGCGCCCGCAGCGCCGCTTCGGCGACGGACGTGCGGTTCTCGACCGCAGTCAGCACCCGCGCAAGGGCACGGCGGTCACCTGTCATGGCCGCGGCGGCCAGTTCCGCGCCGTCCGCCCCGTCGCGGGGCCGGCCGCCGGAGTCAGCCGTCGCGGCGGACGTTGGCACGCAGGTACTCGGCGACCTGCCCGATCGTCGTGCCGGGCCCGAACACCTCGCTGATCCCCGCCTCGCGCAGCGCCGGGATGTCGTCGTCGGGGATGATGCCGCCGGCGGTGACCAGCACGTCGCGCAGCCCTTCGCGGCGGAGCAGGTCGCAGATCCGCGGCAGCAGCGTCATGTGCGCGCCGGACAGGATGGAGAGGCCGACCACGTCCACGTCTTCCTGGAGCGCCGCCGTGGCGATCATCTCGGGTGTCTGCCGCAGGCCCGTATAGACGACCTCGAAGCCCTCGTCACGCAGTCCGCGGGCGAGCACCTTCGCGCCCCGGTCGTGGCCGTCCAGGCCGGGCTTCGCGATGAGCACCTTGATGGGTCGTTCGGTCATTGGGCGCATCGTAGTCCGGGAAACGATCTCGTCATCGCACCCGTCCGGTGTAGCATCGCCTGAAGGTCGCTCGTCGCCCATGGCGCGGCGGACTTGCTCGGGTGCGATGCACCGGACAGAGGCAGGGAGGGCGTGGGATGACTCAGTCTCGGATGCGTCGTGGGCAACTCCCGGCAGTCGCGCTGCTCATCGCACTGCTCGCGTCGCTGCTGCCAGCGACGTCCGTCTCCGCGGCGGCGGTCTTTCCGGCCACGGGCGGCACGGCGATCTCGGTGGACACATTCGGGACCGGCACCTACGTCACGGTCAGCGGGCCGGGGATCTCCGAGGTCGCTGCAGGGGAGCTCGCGCTCGGCACGACCACCATCCTCAATGCCCCGGCCGGGTTCCGGTTCAACCCCGGCGTGGGCAACACCACCATCGGCGGCGGGACCTGCACGGGAACACCCCTCGCGGGCACCCTGTCGGTGACCGCGTCGACCGCCACGTTTACGGTCACGCAGGCCTCGGCGGCGGCCCGTGCATCCTGAATTTTGTCGGTCTGCAGGTACTGAACCGTACTGACTTCGGTGGAGACTCCATCGCTTGGAGGAAGATGGAGTCATGCCAGAGCAT
>VGPE01000339.1 GCA_016875645.1 Chloroflexota bacterium | reverse complement strand
CGAGCCGGACGCCGCCGTTGTCCCGGCGCCAGAGGTGCGTCTCGTCGAGCACGGCGAACGTGAGCCGCGCGCCCTCGCGGCTGCTGCTCTCGGCGGTGACCGGGCGCAGGTGCCCGGGGCGGCCGCCCGTGAGGTACATGCGCGTCCGACCGGCGTCGATGCCGAGCTCGCGCGCCGCCCGGCCGTCGTTCGCGCCGAGCATCTCGTACAGCGCGGCCCACGTGTTGTCCGCCTGGTCGAGGCTGACCGCGGCGACCTCGACCACCGGCCAGTGGACCGGGACGCCGACTGGCTCGCCGTCGTCGTCCCAGCCACCGAAGCGCACGGGCCCGGCGAACTCGGCCAGCGCCACGGCGGCGAGCAGGGGACTCTTGCCCCAGCCCTTGGCCATCTCGAGGCGGGCGCGCCGGTTCGTGAAGTCGCCGGTCACCGGGTCGAGCCGGTAGAAGTCGAGCACGATGCGCGCCTGCTCGTCGGTCAGGACGAGCTCCCGGCCGTGGTCGGACGGGCTCGGCAGGTGCGCGGTCATCCACTCGAGCACGCCCCAGCCCAGCGTCGGGTACTCGCCCCGCCCCGACCAGCCGCGGACGCGCTCGGCGAGCGTCACGACGCCACCTCCCGCAGGTGCGCATACCGGCTGGCCTTCGTCTCGGGCGCGGTCGTCGGCTGGCGGACGGGCTGGACGAGCCGGATGCCCATCCGCTGGCGGGCCGCGGGCGTGAGGCCGAGCTCGCCCTCGAGCCGGCCGATCGAGCCCTCGAGCTTGAGCGCGAGGTCGGCGAGCGGGTTCGCCCGGATCTGGCCGGTCGAGCCCTTGACGACGAGCGCCTTCCCGACGACCTCCATCGCGCGGGCGTGCTGGTCGTACATGGCGAACAGGCGCCCGATCGCCGGCAGGTCGACCGCCGCGGTGACGCCCGCCATCTCGGAGCGCCAGAACGCCCGCCAGGCCGCCCGGGTCTCGGGCCGCCACTCGGCGCGCGCCCGCGGGATCCGGGGCCCGCTCGGCGCCGCCGGCTCGGCGCGCTGGCGCTGGGCCCTGGCGCGGTGGCCGAGCAGCGCCTCGGGGTCCTTGGGGAGCGGGCCGCGCCTGCCCATCAGAGGCGCTCCGCCTTCCGGCCGGTGAAGCGCTGCCAGCGCTCGATCGCGACCTGGACGTACTTGGGGTCGATCTCCATCGCGTAGCAGCGGCGGCCCATCTCCTCCGCCACGACGATGGTCGTGCCGGACCCGGAGAACGGCTCGTACACGTCGCCGAGGTGGTTGACCAGGGGCCGGCGCATGACCTCGGCCGGCTTCTGGGTCGGGTGGTCGAACTTCTCCTCGGCGCCTCCCGCCATCATCATCTTGGGCGAAGCAGCCTCCCAGACCGTCGTCTGGAGGGTGTCGCCGATCCACTCCGCGGTCGCGCCGCGGCGGACGCCGTACCAGCAGGGCTCGTGGCGGTAGTTGTAGTGGGTGCGGCTGATGACCCCGTAGGGCTTCACCCAGACGATCGTCTGGCGGTGCTCGAAGCCGATCCGCTCCATGCCCTGCGCCACCGGCAGCATGTTCCGGTCGGCGTGCCACACATAGGCGACCTCGAGGCTGGGCACGAGCTCGAAGGCGGCCGACCAGTCGGCGCGCGTGTCGCCCGAGATGCTGGTCGTCGCGTGGTCGGCCTTCTTGCGGCCGCGCCCCTTCTCGATGTCGTACGCGACCTGCATGTAGCTCTTCTCGGCCGGCGCCTTGGACGTCATCAGGTCGTCGCGCCACTCCATGTGGAGCTGGACGCCGTAAGGCGGGTCGGTCACCAGCAGGCGCGGCGTCGCGCCGGCCAGCAGCCGCTCGACGTCGGCCTGGCTGGTCGAGTCGCCGCACAGGATCCGGTGGGCGCCGAGTGCGAACAGGTCGCCGGGCTTCACCCAGGGCTCGGCGGCCGGCTCGGGGACGTCGTCGGGGTCGCTCAGCCCGGCCTTCGGCTCGCCGCCGGCGAGGTCGGCCAGGAGCGCCGCGAGGCCGTCGTCGTCGACCGCGACCTCGGCCAGGAGAGCCCGCAGCTTCTCGTCGTCGGCCTGCGCCATCGCGGCGATCGGGTCGAGCGTCGCCAGGACGAGCGCCTCCTCCTCCTCGGACAGGTCCACGTACAGCACGGGGACCGCCGGCTCGTTCCGCGACAGCGCCTCCTCGATGCGGGCGTGCCCGTCGACGACGTTGCCGGTGCGGCGGTTCACGATCACCTGCTGGACC
>VGPE01000338.1 GCA_016875645.1 Chloroflexota bacterium | reverse complement strand
TGAAGTGAGAGCGAAGTCTTCGACACCGCCGGGCGCGATCGGGGGTGACGGCTAGACTCCCGACGTGGACGAACCCAGCCTCCAGGACCGATACGCACCGACCACGACGTGCTTCGGGTGCGGTCCGGCCAACCCGGACGGGCTGCGCGTCAAGAGCCACCTGCGGGGCAAAGAGGTGGTGGCCTCCTGGCAGCCCGAGGCCCGCCACGAGGCGTTCCGAGGGTTCCTCAGCGGAGGAATCATCGGCACCCTGCTCGACTGCCACGCGAACTGGGCCGCGGCGGTTCACCTGATGGACGCGGCCGGAGCGGACCGGCCTCCCGCCACAGTGACCGCCGAGCTTGCGATCCGGTACGAACGCCCGACGCCCACCCACGCCCCGGTCACGCTGCGGGCCCACGTCATCTCAGCCGATGATCGCCGGGCCACCGTGGATGCATCCGTCGAGGCCGGTGGCCGGGTGTGCGCCCGGGCGCAGGCCACATTCGTCGCCGTGGGGCCGGACCATCCGGCGTACGGCCGCTGGTAGAGAGGAGAACGCCCGTGCTGCGACGACTGCTGGGGCTCCCTCGGACGGGACCGGATGGCAGGCCGGTGGTCAGGCCGGCCACCGCCGGCATCGACGCCGAGACCGAGACCGTGCGCCGGATCGTCAGCGAACTGGAGGCGCTGCCGACCGATCGGGCGCGGTTCCTGGCCGGCTTCGCCTACGTGCTCGCCCGCGCGGCACACGCGGACCTCCACATCAGCGACGAGGAGTCGCGCGAGATGGAGCGCATCGTGGTGGAGCACGGCCACCTGCCGGGGCCGCAGGCGGCGCTGGTCGTGGGCATCGCGAAGTCGCACTCTCGTTTGATCGGGGCGACCGAGGACTACCTGGTCACCCGCGAGTTCGTCCGCGCGTCCACTGAGCAGGAGCGTCTCGACGTGTTGCGCTGCTGTTACCTGGTCGGAGCCGTGGACGGGTCCATTTCCGCCGAGGAGACCGGTACGCTCTCGCAGATCGCCGACGAGCTCAACGTGGACCGGGAGCGCCTGACCCAGCTCCGGGCCGAGTTCGCCGAGCAGATGTCCGCGATCCGCGAGCTGCGCCGCATGCGAGGCGACGCCGGCTGAGCTCGGTGCGCGCGGCAGCGTCGCGCCGGCCGCTCAGCGAAACGGCCGCGAGGATCATCCGGGACGCAGAGCAGACGGAGTGCGCGCGTCGGCGTCCGTCGGCGTGTCCGCGGGCTACGACAGGTGGAGCTCGACCAGGCCCTCGCCCAGGCGACGCCGGACCTCGGCCAAGAGTTCGGCGTCGTAGGCAACACCGCGCAGTCGCATCGGCATGGTCTCGGCCGTGAGGTGGACATAGACAGGAGTGGAGCCCGGTCGTTCGCGGATGAGGACCTTGAACGCCTCCATGGCCGCCACCGTCAGATCGAAGCCGGCGGTCGGCCGGAAACGGACGTGCAACTCGCTGGCGGGACCCGCTGAGGTCGGTGGCGTCGGCGCGGCGTCGGCCTCGGCGGCGTGGGCCCGTGCTTCGTCCGGCAGCGGTGGCTCCTCGTCGCGATCCGGCGACACCAGGGTCGCAGTCGGTGGTTCGTGGTCAGTCGAAACGGGCTCCGGCGGGCCGATGGCAGGCGTCACCGGGTTCGGGGCGGCTCCGGCGCGGAGGGGGGAGACGAAGACGGGCGCGCCGGCAACTGCGTGGAGCAGCTCGGGCGATGGGACGATCACAACTGGTTCGCGGGCCGGGGGGCCCGGCACGGGCGGCACCGCACTCCCGTTCAACCCGGCGCCCTGCCCGTTCGCGTGGCCGTTCGAAGGACGCCGTCCTCCCCGGCCCCGGTCGCCGGCGGCGATCTCGCGGGCGACCTGGGCCGGCCCGCGGGCAAGGGCGTCCTCCCAGGCGATCGCCAGGTCCGCAAGCAGCGGCGTCTCCTCGCCCTTGTGGTCGACCCGCCCGGCGACGATCAGGATCGCTCCTTCCTGCCATGTGCCGGCGGTCTGTTCGTAGAGGCGCGGGAACACGATGACCTCGATGCTGCCCGTCAGGTCCTCGAGAGTTGCCACGGCCATCGTCTGCTTGCTCTTGGTGACGACCGTGCGGGTGCCCGTCACCACGCCCCCGATCACGATGCGCTGCCCATCGAGCGACTCATCGCGCAGGTCCGTCGAGTACGCGCTCACATAGTCCTTGAGCTGGCCGGCCAGCGCCTCGAGGGGGTGGTCTGACAGGTAAAGCCCGAGCA
>VGPE01000337.1 GCA_016875645.1 Chloroflexota bacterium | reverse complement strand
GCCTCGAGGCGATCGTCAAACGTGCTCACGTGCTCGCCGAACTTGAGCAGGTCGTCGGGCTCCACGATGCGAACGCCGTCCTGGGACTCGGCGAGGGCGGCCAACCGCTCGAGGGCGTAGGTTTCGGCCGGGCTGATCGGCTTGCGCCGGTTGAGGCCGATCCGTGGGTCGCGCGTGTCGGGCTTGCGGATCTCGATCTTGAGCCGGTCGCGAGCGAAGCGGCGGACCTCGGGCCGGAAGGCGATCTCGTCCCGGCTGGCCAGGTCCAGCATCGCAGTCGTCAGGGTATGGCGCGACGACGCGCCATCCATGACCAGCGCTCCGGCCGCGGCCGTCAGGTCCGGCGGAGGGGCGGGCATCAGGATCGACGGATCGTCGAGGTAGTACGGGTCGCGGCCGTATCGGACCCAGCTCAGGGCGGCCCAGCCCACCAGCAGCGCGAACGCGAGCGGCGTTCCGACCAGGCCGATCAGGGCATTGACCGTCCGCGCACGCGCGAGCGTCGCGGCGTGTTCGGGCGTTGCCTTCTCGTTGATGCGCGCCATCGCGATGAGCAGCGCCCCGTCGAGGTCTTCCACTCGCAGGAGCGGCAGCATGTCGTTGTCGAAGATCGCCTGGCGCTCGCTGTTGCTCAGGAACGTCGCGCGAAAGCCGGGTCCCGCGTATAGCTGCACCTGGCCGTGGACGAGACTCGGGTCCAGGTCGAACAGGATCACCAGCCCGTCGTCGAAGCCGCGCCGTCCGACGCCCCACTGGTCCATGAGGGCGCGTGCGTGCCGCTCCGCTTCCTCGGTCGTGATCCCGTACTCGACGACCTGGGAGTACACGGCGATCTCGGCGCCGGTCCGCTCGCGGATCGCCTCGATCTGGCCCTGGACGGTGGCGAGCGTGTCGGCCCCGAAGACCCCCGCGTAGTCGTAGACGTACCGTCCATCCTCGGGCTCGGGGAACGGGGGTCCGGCAGGGACCGATGCCCCTGCTCCGCCCGGTTGCGGCGTGGCCGCCGGCGCGCGTGACGCAGCCGCCGACGCGCCGGGCGCGACCGATGACGCGGGGAGCGCCGCGCCGGCCCGCAGAAGCGGCCCTGAAATCGCGTTGACCGCGACGATCAGGGCCGTGTCCGGATCGCACGCGGCGAGCACCGGCCGGACACGCTCCGAGACGATCTCTTCGAGGACCGCGTCCGACAGCTCGCGAGCCGAGACGTCTCCGAACCGGACGAAGACGCCCTGGCCCGCGCAGGTCGACGCCTCGACGTCGAGGGCAAAGACAAGCCCGCGGCTGAGTCCGAGAGCGGTTCCAACCGCGAGCGCGTGGGCCGCGGTGGCTGTCGCCGGCTGGCGGTCGGGCGCGCGGCGAGCCACGAGGATCAGCGGAATGCCGACGGCCCGGGAGACCGCCCTGGACACCGATTCGGCCGTGCGAACCGTCGCCGGCCCCAGGATGCCGTCCGGGTCGTAGACGGACCGCTCGGGGTCGAACGAGGGCTCCGGCGCGGCACCGGCGGCGCTCCCAGCGAGCGCGCCGAGGGCGAAGGCGGCGGCGAGCAGACCGCCGACGATGCGCCGCACGACCGGTCCGTCGGTTACAGCTTGAAGCGCAGGACCCGCGAGCCCGTGGACGCCAGGCCCAGTGCGGCGGCGACGAGGCCGACGATGATGGCACCGAGCACCGCGGCCACGACCGTGTCGGCGTTGAGCGCGGCGTCCGGGAAGCCGTTGACGTCGAACGGCAGCGACAGCGCGTTGCTCACCCAGGAGAGCACGAGCAGCATCGCGGCGTTGATCACGAACCCGACCAGGCCCATGGTCATCAGGCTGATCGGCAGCGCGAGGGCCTTCACGATGGGGCGCAGGAAGCTGTTGATGAGGCCCAGCACCAGCGCGACAGCGCCCACCTTGAGCCACGCCTCGGGTGTGTCCCCGATCTCGAGGTTGAGGTTCGGCACGATCGTTGCCGCCACGATGAGGGCAATGGCGTTGACGATGACCCGGACGACGAGCGTGCTCATGCGTTCCCCTGGTGCGGTGGCCGTGGCGGTGGTGCGATCATCGCACGGCTAGACTCGGGGTGATGACCGCCTTCGGTGACCACCTCGACCGCTTCCTTGCCGAGTTCTTCCGGCTCGATCCGCTGCGTTCGACCGCGGCCGGCATGCACGACCACGACGGCCGCTGGCCCGACCTGAGCGAGGACGGCCGCCGTGCCTGGGTCGCGTTCGTTGACGAATGGGACGCGCGATT
>VGPE01000336.1 GCA_016875645.1 Chloroflexota bacterium | reverse complement strand
CGTTGTAACAAAGCGTCTTCCCTGACGCGGTCGGCGTGGTGATGACGACGTGGCGGCCCGCGGCCACGTGCGCGTACGCCTCGGCCTGGTGCACGTAGAAGCGATCGATGCCGCGATCGGCGAGCGCCGTGCGCAGCCGCGGGTCCAGTGTGTCGGGAAACGGCGCGAAGGCCGCGGCCCGCGCCGGCAGGTGGCGCACCGCCGCCACCCTTCCCCCCGGCTGGTCGGTCGCCTCCCCCGGAACCAGGCCTGCGAAGCTGGCCAGCGCACCATCGAGCGCCAGGTCGTGGCCGGCCGGGTCATTTCGCCGTGTGATCGCCCCCACGGCGCACCATCCTAGCAAACACAAGGCAAAACGAACAGCTGCCTCCCCCCGGGGGGTCTGACCCGGGTCTGACCCGGGTCAGGTTGGGGTCAGACCCGGGTCTGACCCCGCGTTGCAGAAACTGCAGTTTTGCACAGGCGGGCGCCTGCCCAGCGCGCCTCATCGGGCGACCAAGGCCCCCCAGGGACGGACGCCGACAGGAATGCGCGCGGTCACGCTCCGCGTGGCCACGTCCACGACCGACACATCGTTGGAAGGCCCGTTCGCCGTATAGAGCGTCCCGCCATCGGGCGAGATGGCGACGCCCCACGGCCGCTCACCGACTTCGACCGACCAGACCACCGCGTTGGTGGACGTGTCGATCGCCACCAGCATCCGCCCGCGCCCCGTCGTCACGTAAAGAAACCGGCCGTCCGGCGACACCACCTCACCCATCGGGCGTGCATTCTCGCCCTCGAGCCTGATCGTCCCGATCACTTCGTGCTTCATCGCGTCCACGACTGAGATCGACCCGCCGTTCTCGCACGCCACATAGGCCCTCGAGCTGTCCGGCAGGAACGCGGTGGAGCGCGGCCTCGGATCGACAGCGAACTTCGTGACGAGCCGTTTCGTCTCGACGTCGATCACGAACACTTCGCTGTCTTCCTCCGACGTGATGTAGACGACCTTCCCGTCCGGCCGGGTGTCGGCGCCTTCCGGCTCGCCACCGACCGGCACCGTGCCGACGATCTCGTTCCGCGCGATGTCGATGATGCTCGTCAGCGCGGCGTCCTCGTTCGCCACGAACGCCAGCGATCCGTCGAGGCTGAGCGCCAGTTTCTCCGGGTCGGTCCCTGAGGTCAGGACGCGCAGCACCTTCCCTGCAGCAACGTCCACGACACCGATGCCATCGGCGCTGCGATCGGGCGGCGGCAGCGTGCTCTCATCCACGTTAGGGCCGCCGATCGGCGAGCCGCTCAGGGCGACGTAGACCAGGCCGTCGGGCCCGACCTGCAGGCCGCGTGGACGCTTGCCCAGGGGAATGGTGGCCGTTACGGTGTTCGTCGCGAGATCGATGACGCTGAGGTCACCGGAGATCTCATTCGTGATGTAGAGGCGCGGACCGCTCGGCACGACCGGCGCCTCGGCTTCGGAAGGGGCCGGCGCGGGTTCCGGAGAGCCGCAGGAGGCTCCGCACAGGGCGATGGCACACAGCAGCACTCGAAGGGGCACAGACATGGCGAGAACATATCAGATCGTGGTGGGGGCTGGGCCACCCCGATCAGGCAGAGAGATGACGCCGGTGGTACGATCGGTCCGCCCTCGCCGCACACATGGCCCGCTTCTACGACGAGCTTGCCGACTGGTGGCCCCTGTTCTCGCCAGCCGAGCACTACGCCGAAGAAGCAGTTGACCTGCTCGCGCGCCTCGGGCCCCGTCCCGTGGATCGACGTCCCGCGCTGCTCGAGCTCGGCTGCGGCGGCGGCAGCCTCGCGTCACACCTGAGAGCACTCTACGATCTCACGCTCACCGACCGCGCCCCCGGCATGCTCGCCAACAGCCTGGCCCTCAACCCCGAGGCCGAGCACGTCCTCGCCGACATGCGCGATCTCCGCCTGGGCCGGCAGTTCGACGTCGTGCTCATCCACGACGCGATCGCGTACGCCACGACTCCCGCCGACGTGCAGGCGACGCTCCGAACCGCGACCGCACACTGCCGGCCGGATGGTGTCGTGGCGGTGCTTCCCGACTGCCTGAAGGAGACCTTCCGTCCCGGCACCGAGACCGGCGGCGAAGATGCCGCCGATGGCCGCGGATTCCGGTACCTGGCGTGGTGCTGGGACCCGGACCCGGCCGACGACACGTACGTCGTGGACTACGCGTTCCTGCTGCGTGAGGCAGACGGTTCCGTCCGCGTCGTCCACGATCGGCACGTCGAGGGGCTGTTCGCGCGC
>VGPE01000335.1 GCA_016875645.1 Chloroflexota bacterium | reverse complement strand
ACCGGATCGACGTGAACACCTTGCACCGGGACGAGGCGGCCCAAACGCTCGGCCTGAACGAAATCGGCCGTGTGTCGCTCAAAGCCGCGGCGCCGCTCCTGTACGATGCCTACCGCCGCAACCGGGCGACGGGGGGGTTCATCCTGATCGACGAGGCGACCAACGAGACGGTCGCGGCCGGGATGCTCCTTGGCTGACGCCGTAACCATCTGGCTGACGGGCCTCTCCGGCGCCGGCAAGAGCACCATCGCCCACGTCCTGGAGGACTGGCTAAGCGCCGCTGGCCGGCCGCTGGAGCTGCTCGACGGCGACGTGGTCCGCACCCATCTCTCAGCCGGCCTCGGCTTCAGCAAGGCCGACCGCGACACCAACGTCAAGCGCATCGGCTGGGTCTGCCAGCTCCTGAACCGCCATGGTGTCGACGCGCTCGTGGCCGCCATCTCTCCCTACCGCGAAGCCCGCGACGCCGTCCGCGCCATGGTCCCCAACTTCGTGGAGGTCCACGTCCACGCACCGATCGAGGTGCTGGCCCAGCGCGACGTCAAGAGCCTCTATAAGAAGGCGCTCGCCGGCGAGATCGCCAACTTCACCGGCGTTTCCGACCCGTACGAAGCACCTCTCAATCCCGAGATCACGATCCGGACCGACAGTGGCGAGCAGCCGGACGAGAGCGCCCTGCGGATCCTGGAGCTCTTGGAGCGCCGCGGCCTCGTCACCGAGCCGGCGGGCGGCTGGTACGGCCATTGGAGCCACCGACCGACTACGATCCCGCGCGTCATCTGCCCGTAGGAGAAGCCTGAGTGCCGTTCAAAGTCGTCGCAACGCCGTTCCGCCGCGGCATGCAGACCACCCACCCGCACGAGCACGAGGCGCTGCGGCCGCTCGGTATCGAGATCCAGTCGATCGATGCCGCCAGCGATGAGGAGTGGATCGCCCAGGCGAAGGACGCCGACGCGGTGATTATGGGCGGCCGACGGATGCACGGCGACCTCATCCGGCAGCTCGAGAAGTGCAAGGTGTTCGCCAGCGGCGCCGTAGGCACAGACACGATCGACCTCGACGCCGCGACCGAGAAGGGCATCGTCGTGTGCAACTGCCCGGACGTGTTCATCGAGGAGGTGGCCGTCCACGCGATGATGCTGCTGCTCAGCCTGGCCAAGAAGACGGTCGTCCTGGATCGCGCCGTCCGCGAGGGTCGCTGGGGCGAGGGCCGTCAGTACATGAAGCCGATGCCGCGGGTAGTCGGCGACACGCTGGGGCTGGTCGCATTCGGCAACATCCCGAGGCTCGTCGCCAAAAAGGCGAAGGGCTTCGACATGAAGGTCCTTGCCTGGGACCCCTTCGTGGCGCCGGAGGTGTTCGGCCAGCATGGCGTTGAGCGGGTGACCGACCTCAAGGAGCTGTTCAAGCGGTCGGACTTCGTTTCGGCCCATCTGCCGTCGAACCCGCAGACCAACGGCGTCCTGAACTACAAGCTTTTCAGCGTGATGAAGCCCACCGCCTATTTCATCAACACGGGGCGCGGACAGACGCAGGTCGACGCCGACCTGGTGCGCGCGCTCAACGAAGGCAAGCTCGCGGGCGCCGGACTGGATGTCATGGACGTTGAGCCGCTGCCGACGATGAGCCCGCTGGTCAAGATGGACAACGTGATCCTGACGCCGCACTCGGCGAACGTGTCGGACTGGGGAGACATTGAGCGCCGGCGGCGGGTCGGGCAGGAGATCGCGGCCGTCCTGCAGGGACGGATGCCGAGAAATGTCGCCAATCGCGATGTACTCAAGAAGGTGAACCTTTCGCAGCCCGTGACCGCGTAGGGCGTGACGGTGCCGGCCGGGCCCGGTCGGCACCGATCTTGCACGTCGCCGGGGCTACCGCGTGGCCACCGTGGCGCGGGGCAGGAGGACATGGACGCTCGTGCCCTGACTCCGGCCAGGCGACTCGGCCCAGATGCGGCCATGGTGCGCCTCCACGATGCCACGCACGATGTAAAGGCCCAGGCCGAGGCCGCCGATCTCACGCTCGACCGCACTGCGAGCGCGCGCGTAGCGACGGAAGAGGGCCGCGACCTCATCCGGTGCCAGCCCGATACCATGGTCCTGAACGGTCAACTGCACGACCGACGGCTCAGCCCGAACGGCGATAGTGACAGCCACCTGCGAGGGTCGTGTCCCAGGACGTGTGTAGTTTGAGGGGCCGTTGACGAAGCGGCCATCGCGCGGTTCTCATTCGGGGACGTCTGAAATCACCGAAAGGAGAGA
>VGPE01000334.1 GCA_016875645.1 Chloroflexota bacterium | reverse complement strand
CGTCGACTTCCACCCGACCGGTGCGGTCCGCGTCGCGCTGACCGAGCGCTGGCTGAACGAGCTTCGCGTCGAAGCTGCGACCGGGCGCGAGATCGGCGTGGAAACGCACGAACTCTCGCCGCGCGAGGTCGCCGAGCGCCTGCCCGGGATCGACGTGAGCCGTGCGATCGGCGGGCTCTGGACGCCCGAGGAGGGCTACGTCAGCTCGACCCGCGAGGCAGCGATCGGTCTGGCGCGTGCGGCCGCCAGACGTGGTGCGAGTGTGCGCACCTACGAGGCAGTCGAATCGGTCGTCCCGCAGGCGCGTGGCGGCTACGAGGTCATCGCGGCATCGGGGCGCGTCCGCGCGGAGACGGTCGTCCTCGCGGCGAACGCCGGTCTGTGGCCGCTGCTGCGCCGGCTCGGGGCGCCGCTCGGCTCGTGGCCCGTGCACCACCAGCTTGCCGTGTACGACATCGCGGCCGGCGTGGATCCCGGCCTGCCGACGGTACGGATCACCGAGCATGACCTGTACATCCGGCGCGAGGTGGACGGGTTCCTCGTGGGAGGAGTGGGCTCCGATCCGCCCAGCGCCTCGCCGGCGGCGCCGGATGCCGCGTTCGATCTGGCATCCGTCGCGCCCGACCGGTCGCGCCTGGAGCATGCCCGCGGTCGTGCGTCGGCCTTCATTCCGGAGCTCGCGACCGCGATGACGATCCGCGAGCAGCGCGGCTGGACCATGGTCGCTCCGGACCTCGAACCCCTGCTGGGCGAGATCCTGCCGCGCCTCTACGTGGCCACCGCCGACCTGCGCGGCATCCAGTCGGGTCCGGGCCTGGGCCTGATGCTGGCCCAGCTGATCGCCACCGGCCAGAGCGAGTGGGACCCGACACCGTACCGTCCGGACCGCTTCGGCGACCTGACCGCGGATCCGGAGAGGGTTCGACAGGCCGCGGTGGACGGGATCCGGCCGAAGCCGGTGGCCGCCTGACTGCTCCCGCTCCGCGGGGCCCCCGTCTTCTGATGATCAATGGGCACGTCCGGGGGCATGGCGGGTCGCGCGCCTCCGCGGGGGATCCCGAGCCCCGGTCGACGCGTGGGGTCGCGGGGCGGCGCGGCCGTCGACACCGCCTAGTCCTCGTCGTCGATGAAACCCCAGGCGTCGATCTCCACCGTCAGCTCCGGGCGCGCCAGTCCGTCGACCACGACGCCTGTCCCGCATGGTCGCAGCTTGAAGAAGGACCGGATCACCGGGTAGGCCGTGGCGCGGTAGTCGCGGTCGGTCACGTAGACGATCACCTTGATGATGTCGTCGATGGAGCCGCCGGCCATCTCCATGAGCGCCTTGATGTTCTCGCATGCCTGGCGCGCCTGGACGGCCGGGTCGTACGGGCCGACCAGTTGGCCGTCCAGCGTGAACCCGGTCTGCCCCGTCATGTACACGAAGTTGCCCAGGCGGTAGCACTGGGCCGCCGGCCCATGGCTGCCCAGCATGCCCATCGGGCTCGTGTCGTCCAGCTTGTAGATCAGCTGCTTCTTCATCGTTCCCCCCCCTGTAACGGTCGTGGCGCCCGGTCGCGCCACGCTCACCAGACCCATCCGTACTACACCAGACGGCACTCTCGGGTAGGGGTGCCGCGCGACAGTCCGGCCTACCTTCGCCCCGATGGCGGTGACGCGGACTGCGAGGGAAGCCCAACGACGGGCTGGCACGACGGCACTCGCGGTGACTGCGGTTCCCGTCGAGCGGCCGGCCGCAGTCCGCCCGCGTGCCGCGCCCTACCTCACGGCCGTCGGCCTGTCGGGCGTGCTGCTCTTCACCCTCGAACTCCTGTCCGGGCGCCTCGTGCTGCCCGTCTTCGGTGGCTCGCCGGGCGTCTGGACGACGACCCTCTGCTTCTTCACGACCATCGTCCTTGCGGGCTATGTCTACGCCCACCTCGTGGCGACGCGGCTGTCGCCGGGCTTGGGCGGCGCGCTCCATCTCGGGCTGGCGGTGGTCGCGATTGCCCTGACGGTGCTGGCGCCTCGAGACGTGGCCAGCCTGCGGAACCCGGCCCTGCCCGAAGTCGTGAATGTCCTCCTCGCCCAGGCGGTCCTCGCCGGACCCGCCGCATTTCTGCTCGCCACGACGAGCCCGCTTCTCTCGGCCTGGTACGCGCGCCGTGGTGGCGATCCGTGGTGGCTCTACGCGGTCTCCAACGCGGCGAGCTTCGGCGGCCTGCTCCTGTACCCATTCCTGCTTGAGCCGTTCCTGCCGCTGTCGATGCAGCGACTGCTGATCGGAG
>VGPE01000333.1 GCA_016875645.1 Chloroflexota bacterium | reverse complement strand
CAGGGGCGCGTGGCGCGCGGCGCGGCACGCCTGGATTCGGCGCGGGCGGCACTTGCGGCACTGGGTCCGCAGGCCACGCTGGACCGTGGCTATGCGATCGTCCGCCGAGGCCGCGACGGCCGCGTCGTGCGCGACCCGGCCGAAGTGGGCCCGGGTGATTCGCTCGCGATCCGTGTCGCGGCCGGCGAGATCGGCGCGCGGGTCGAGGAGCGGCGCTGATGGAGATCCTGCTCGCGGTTGCCGTCGTTGGGGTCATCGCCGCCGTTGTGGGCGGCGTGGGCATCCTCATCGGCCGCCGCGTCGCAACCGGGATGGACCGCTGGATGGCGGGTGGTGACGAGACCGCGGAGGGCGAGCGAGTCGATGACGACCAGGGATGACGGCGGGGCGGGCACCATCGCCGGGCTCACGTTCGATGCGGCCGTCGCCGAGCTCGACGCGGTGGTAAAGGCCCTCGAATCGGGCGGCCAGCCCCTCGAGGAGGCCCTGGTGCTCTACGAGCGCGGTGTTGCCCTCCATGAGCACTGCGCGCGCCTGCTGGCCGACGCGGAGCTGCGGGTGCGACGGCTTGTGGAGCGGGCCGGCGGCGCGATGGAGACCGTCGCGGCGGACACCGACTCCGGCGAGGAGCCGGTCTGATCCGAACGGAGGCTCGACGGCTCAACTCGGGCTAGACTCCTCGCGCACCCCGACCCACGGAGACCACGACGCTTGGCCACGCTCCCGACTCTTCGCTCTCCTACCGACCTGCGTGGGATGAGCGAGGCGCAGCTCCACGATCTCGCGGCCGAGATCCGCGAGGCGATCATCTCGACCGTTTCGCGGACGGGCGGGCATCTCGGGTCGTCGCTCGGGGTGGTGGAGCTGACCATCGCGCTCCACCGCCTGCTGGATTCACCGCACGACCGCATCGTGTGGGACACGGGCCACCAGGCCTACCCGCACAAGCTGCTGACCGGCCGCTTCAGCAACTTCGACACGCTCCGCCAGATCGACGGCATCGGCGGCTTCCCGCGACGCTCCGAATCGGAGCACGACGTGTTCGACGGCGGGCACGCGGGCACCGGCCTGTCGATCGCCCAGGGCCTCGCCGTGTCGCGCGACCTGCGCCACGGCCTGGAGCGGATCGCCGTCGTGGTCGGCGATGCAGCGCTCATGAGCGGCCTCAGTCTCGAGGCGCTCAACGACATCGGCCAGCGCCAGACCCGCATGCTGATCGTGCTCAACGACAACGAGATGTCGATCAGCCCGACGGTGGGCGCACTCTCGAAGTACCTCTCGCGCATCAAGCTGTCCAACGCCTGGCGGACCAGCCGGACCGCGTACGACCGCCTGGTCGGGCGATTGCCGGTGTTCGGCGACACCGCGCTCGAGCTGTCGAAACGCCTGCGGAAGTCGGTTGTGAGCTTCGCGCAGCCGGGCCAGCTGTTCGAGGATCTCGGCATCAGCTACATCGGGGTGGTGCCGGGGCACAACCTCCGGATTCTGCACTCCGTGATCCGCCAGGCATTGGAACTGCCAGGACCTGTTCTCATCCACGTTCGAACGCGCAAGGGCCGTGGGTATCGGCCGGCGGAGATCGACCAGATCGCCTTCCACGGCGCGGCCCTGCCGCCGATGACCACACCGGGCGGAAACGGCTCAGCCGCTCCGGCGCGCGTCGCTGCGGCCGTCGCCGGGGATCCGGGCCAGGTGCAACCCAGGGCGGCGACCCGGGCTGTCCTTCCGGCTGAGTCGATGGCCGATGACGCCGCCCCCGCGACGGCCGTGGCGCTCAAGCCGAAACCGCCCAATTTCACGGCGTTCTTCGTCCGTGAGCTGGTCGAGATGGCCCGTACGGATCACCGGATCGCCGCGATCACCGCGGGGATGCCCACCGGAACCGGCCTCAACCTCTTCCAGGCTGCCTATCCGGACCGCTTCTTCGATGTGGGCATCTGCGAGCCGCACGCGGTGACGATGGCGACCGGCATGGCGCTCGGCGGGATGCGCCCGGTCGTCGCGCTCTACTCGACGTTTCTTCAGCGTGCCTTCGACAGCACCGTTCACGACGTGTGCCAGAACGACCAGCCGGTGCTGCTGGCAGTGGACCGGGCGGGCCTGGTCGGCGAGGACGGCACCAGCCACCAGGGCATGTTCACCATCCCGGCCCAACGCCAGTTGCCGAATCTCATCGTGGCCAGCCCCAAGGACGAGCAGGAACTGCGCTCGCTCCTGCACACGGCGCTCGCCCAGGACCATCCATTCGCCCTGCACTACCCGCGTGATGCCG
>VGPE01000332.1 GCA_016875645.1 Chloroflexota bacterium | reverse complement strand
GAAGAACCCCTTGTCCAGGCCGTCCTCGGTGACGCGCTCGCCCCCGATGATCACCCGCCCGTCGCGCCGCGCGTCGGCCACCGCCGCCTCGTACCGGTCGACGGCGCGCCCGCTGATGACCGGGCCCAGCCAGTTTCGCCGGTCGAGTGGGTCGCCGATCGTGATCGCCTCCGTCTTGGCGACCAGCTGGTCCAGGAAGGCGCGGAGCACCGGCCGCTCCACGTACACGCGCGAGTTGGCCGAGCACTTCTGGCCCGAGAACCCGAACGCGGACCGCATCACGCCCTCCGCCGCCTCCTCGAGGTCGGCGCGCGCCGAGACGATCGTTGGATTCTTGCCACCCATCTCGACGATCAGCGGCCGCGGGAACCGCCGGCCGAAGGAGCGGTACAGGGTGAAGCCCACCTCGAAGGAGCCGGTGAACGTGAGGCCGTCGATGTCGTCGGAGCCCTGGAGCTCGGCGCCGACGGTCTCGCCCGGACCCATCACCATGTTGAAGACCCCGGGCGGCAGCCCGGCGTCCGCGAAGACGCGGGCAAGGCTCACCCCGGACAGCGGGGCGTCGGACGAGGGCTTGTACACCACCGTGTTGCCGGCAACGAGCGCGGCTCCTGCGGGGCCGCCGGAGAGCGCCATGGGGAAGTTGAAGGGCGAGATCACGCCCCACACGCCGAAGGGCTTGAGCACGTCCCGCGTGCGGACGGCCGGATCGCCCAGGTTGCCCATGGGCACGTCCCACCCGTCGTTCGCCTCGACCTGGTCGCACGCCCAGCGGATCAGGTCGGCGGTTTCCTCGACGTCGCCCAGGGCCTCGAGGCGGTTCTTGCCCACCTCGATCGCCATCAGTGCGCCCAGTTCCATCTGGCGCTCGGTGATGAGGTCCGCGGCATGCCGAAGGAGGGCGACGCGTTCGCGCCATGGTCGCCCCGACCACGCCGGGAAGGCGACCCGTGCCGCGCCGATCGCGTCGCGGACGTCGGACTTCGTGCCTGCTGCGAATGACCCGAGGACGGCGCCGTTGATCGGCGATCGCTTCTCGAACGTCCCGTCGCCGTCACGCCAGGCTCCGCCGATGTAATTGCGGTGCTCCGCGCCCAGCATGCCCCGGGCCCGCTCGAGGCCACGCTCGAACGCCGCGTGCAGTTCCTCGTTGTCGTTGCGCAGGGTGGCGTAGGTGATCTTGATCCGAGCGGATTCGGCGGTCATCGGGCTCCTCTGGATCGGGGGCCGCTCCGGCCAGGCGCGCGCGGCACAACGCAACCGCAGGACAGTGCCGGTCAGTCTATCGCCGCCGCCACGTGCGCCAGTGCCCGGCAGCCCTGGGACCGTGGCACGCTATCCGCCACAGGACGGCCGGCCCCGTGGGGGCCCTTCGCCGGGACGGGAGGCGCACGGTGGGACTGCTCGACGGCCGCAGGGCCCTGATCTTCGGAGTGGCGAACGACCACTCCATTGCCTGGGGCATTGCGAAGGCCCTCCACGACGCGGGGGCGACCGTCGGCTTCTCGTCGGTGGAGAGCCTCATCGAGCGCCGGGTACGACCCCTCGCGACCTCGCTGGGTGCCACATTCGTCGAACCGTGCGACGTCCAGGACGACGCCCAGATCGCACGCGTCTTCGAACGGTGGCGCGAGGCCCATGGCGACGACGCCGGGCTCCACGTCCTCGTCCACGCGCTCGCGTTCGCCCGCCGGGAGGACCTCGAGGGAGCGTTCATCGACACGTCGCGCGAAGGGTTCGCGCTTGCCCTGGACGTATCGGCCTACTCGCTGGTCGCGCTGACCCGCGCCGCGCGCCCGCTTCTGCGCCGGGGGTCCAGCGTGATGACACTCACCTACTACGGCGCGGAGAAGGTCGTTGCCAACTACAACGTGATGGGCGTCGCGAAGGCGGCACTCGAGGCCAGCGTCCGCTACCTCGCCGCCGACCTCGGCCCCGATGGCGTGCGTGTGAACGCCATCTCGGCGGGACCGGTCCGCACCCTCGCCGCGGCCGGGATCAGCGGCTTCAAGACGATGTACGGCCAGTTCGCGGACGTTGCGCCGCTGCGCTCGAACATCGGCATCGACGACGTCGGCGGCACCGCGCTCTACCTTGCGAGTGATCTCTCGCGCCAGGTGACGGGCGAGGTGATCTACGTGGATGGCGGCTTCAACATCCTCGGCGTGCCGGCGCCCGAAGGCTGACGACGCGGATCCCGGGGCGCGCCCCGGCCCCCGGTGCGAAGCCGGTCCCACGCGCACGGCGCTCGGCCCGCGACGCTGCACTTCGCAGACGCTTGCCGCGGCCGGGGTGGCCGGCGCC
>VGPE01000331.1 GCA_016875645.1 Chloroflexota bacterium | reverse complement strand
TTCGAGCGCCACGGTGGGCTGCCAGCCGAGCGTGCGCTTCGCAAACCCGATATCGGGGCAGCGCTGCACCGGATCGTCCTCGGGCAGCGGCCGTCTCTCCAGCCGCGAGCGCGAACCGGTCAGCCGAATCACCGTCTCGGCGAGCTTGCGGATGGAAAACTCCTGGGGATTGCCGAGGTTGATCGGCCCGGTCACCGCGTCGTCGGCCGCCATCAGGCGCACGAAGCCCTCGATCAGGTCGTCGACGTAGCAGAAGGCCCGCGTCTGGCTGCCGTCGCCATAGAGGGTGATCGGCTCGCCCTTGAGGGCCTGGACGATGAAGTTGGAGACCACCCGGCCGTCGTTGGGGTGCATGCGGGGGCCGTAGGTGTTGAAGATGCGGGCGACCCGGATGTTGAGGCCGTGCTGGCGGTGGTAGTCGAAGAACAGCGTTTCGGCGCAGCGCTTGCCCTCGTCGTAGCAGGCGCGCGGCCCGATCGGATTGACGTTGCCGCGATAATCCTCGGTCTGGGGATGGACCGAGGGATCGCCGTAAACCTCGCTGGTCGAGGCCTGGAAGATCTTGGCCCGCGTGCGCTTGGCGAGCCCCAGCATGTTGATCGCCCCGTGCACCGAGGTCTTGGTCGTCTGGACGGGGTCGAACTGGTAGTGAATCGGCGAAGCCGGGCAGGCCAGGTTGTAGATCTCGTCCACCTCGACATAGAGCGGAAAGGTCACGTCGTGGCGCATCAGCTCGAAATGCGGGTGCGCGAGCAGGCCGGCGATGTTGTCCTTGTTGCCGGTGAAGAAATTGTCCACGCACAGCACGTCGGCGCCGTCGGCGAGCAGCCGTTCGCAGAGGTGCGAGCCGAGAAATCCGGCACCGCCCGTCACCAGCACGCGCTTGCGGGTGCCCGTCGTTCGGTTGCGCATGGTCGTGGGTATCCTTGCCAAAGGCGGGGCACCCTAGCGCAGGACACGCCCGAGTTGAAGCGCCTCGCCCGGCCGGCTCAGGTGGCGAGGAACCGCCGGTCGGTTCCCTCAAGCACCAGGCAGGTGAGGCGCCCGGAGGCGTACGCCCCGGTGTCGATGCCAATCCGGTTTTCCCGCACGACGGGCGCGGGGGCGATGGAGTGGCCGTGCACCACCACCGCTCCGAAATCGCCGGCGTGGTCCAGGAACGGCCGGCGGATCCACAGGAGATCGGCCTCGTCCTGGCGCTCGAACGCGACCCCCGGCCGCACGCCGGCGTGCGCGAACGCGTAGTCGCCCACCCGGTACCGGAGCGCGAGGCGGCCCAGGAACGCCCGGTGCGCGGGCGGCAGCGCCGCCTGCAACGCGCGCCCGGCGGCTTCGAGGGAGCGGGCGTCGATGTCCGGCGGGGCGACATCGTAGCTCGCCAGCGTCGCGCCGCCGCCGTTGGCCATCCGCACGGGTCCGGCCCGCCCGTCGCCCGCGAGAAATCGCAGCATCAGGTCTTCGTGGTTCCCTTTGAGGTAGACGGGGGCGAGGCCCGCCGGCGCCCCGCCGATCAGCCGGTCGAGAACGGCCTTCGAATCCGCCCCCCGGTCCACATAGTCGCCGAGGTAGATCGCCAGGCCCCGCGTTCCCGGCGGCGCGCCGGCGAAGTCGTCGGCCATCATCGCATGCAGGCGGGCCAGCAAGTCGTCCCGGCCATGGATGTCGCCCACGGCGTAAACGCGGGTGCCCTGGGGCACGGCGGGCGATGGGGCCGGTTGTCGGTCGGGCATGGGCGCGAATATGATCGGTCGGCCGTCCCTTGCCCAGCCGTCCGGCCGAGATCCGGCGCGAGGCGGCCCTTGTGGCGGAGGTCACATCGGCCGCGGCCGGTTCCGTATTAACCAACTCATTAACCATCTCGGGACAGGATCGGCGGTTGCCCGGCGAAGGCCGGGCGTCAAAGGGGGGCGGAACGGAGCGAGGATGGCGGACGCCCAGGGTCTGGCCAGCGGCCCCAACGGGGCCATCGAAGAGGAGATCGCGCTGCGCGATGCGATCCGGCGGGTCGAGGTCGACCGCAAGGACCGCTACGCCATCCACGTGCATCTGTCGCAACTCCGCCAGCAGTACCGCCAGCCCCATTACATGCGGATCGCCGCGCAGGCCTTCGACCCGCTCGTCCTCAACCACGACGCGACGCTCTACACGCTCGCCAACTTCGACATGGTATTGCTCTGCCGCGGCGTGCCTGTGGAGGCCATCGACGCGCCCCTGGCCAAGGTACGCACGCTCTTCAGCGAAGACCCGCTCACCTTCGGCGACGTGGGCTCGCTCGACGACCGGTTCACCACCTGGTACGACCTGTCGCTGCCCAGCGACTTCGAGACGTTCCACGCGTTGGTCGAGGACCTGGGGTC
>VGPE01000330.1 GCA_016875645.1 Chloroflexota bacterium | reverse complement strand
TCGCCGCCCGCAAGCACGACCGCGACGGTTCGCTTCACGTTGGCCACCCCCATTGGCATCGCACTCGTCCCCCGGAGACGCGCCTCGATGCTAGTCGTCGCCGATCACGGATCGCAAGGGCCGGACGTCAGCGCGGCGTTGCGAATTCGTCAACGACCGAGCTGACGATCAGCAGCTGCGCCGCCGGCCGGCCGTGACAGGCTGCCGATCGATGGCCTTCGGCTCGCGTTCGGGCCCCCTCGCAGGCACGCGGCCGCGGCTGCACCGGCGGGCGACGGGCCGCCCGCCGCGGGCAACGCGCCCGAACGTCCCGCGTCGGGCGCGATCAGACGAAGAGCCGCGGGTTCAGGAACTCCCCGTCCACCCGGACCATCCAATGCAGGTGCGCGCCGGTCGATCGGCCGGTGTTGCCCTCGTACCCGATGATCTGGCCCTGCAGCACCCACTGGCCGGTCCGCACCGGATACGTGGGCTGCAGGTGGGCGTACCAGGTCTGCATGTTGTCGGCGTGGGCGATCACCACGATCCAGGCCGGGTCGTATCCATCGGCGTAGTTCCAGCCGACGTACAGGACCTCGCCGGAGCCAGCGGCTCGGACCGGCGTGCCATACGGCGCCACGATGTCGATGCCGGAGTGGAAATGGGCGCAACCGCCGCGTGGCGGATACCAGGCGAAGTCCGTGCAGCCGTACTCCTGGCTGACGTAGCCGCCCATCGGCCAGATGAGCGTGCCGCTGTAACGGCTGGGGATGCTGCCGAAGTCCGCGCCGCTCGCCGCAAGCGCTTCCCGCTCCTTCTTCTTCCGGGCGACGATCGAGTCGATCCGGTCGGTCAGGGATTCGCGAGCGGCCGAGGACTTCGCGATCGCGGCCGCGAGCGCCTGCTTGTTCTCGGCCAGGCGTGTGTACTCGGCGCGCTCATCAGCCAGCGCCGCGGCGGCCTTCTTCCGGAAATCGGAGAGCCTCGCCTCGGCATCCTTGAGCTCGACAAGCTGCCCGTCGAGGGTCACCTTCCGAGCGGCGATCTCGTCGCGAAGCACCTCGGTCTCGGCGCGGGTGCCCAGGATCTCCTGGTGGAGCGCGGAGAGCCCGCGGATGTCCTCCACGATCTGCCGCGCCAGTGCCTCGTCCTGCAGGCCAACGTCCAGCAGATACCCGACCTGGGCGAGGGCGTCGGTGAACGAATCGGCTGACAGCAGCGTCTCGAGCAGCGTCACGCGATCGGTCGCGTAGGCCTGCCGGACACGCTCGGCAAGGAGCTCCTTCCGCTCGACCAGGGCGGCCTGGCGGCGCCGCTCCTCGGCCTGGAGGACGCCCAGCTGGCGGTCGATCTGGGCGAGCTGGTCGACCAGGTTGCCGAAGCTCGCCCGGACCAGCGAGATGTTGGCCCGCAGCGTCGCGACGTCCTGCTGGACCTCGGACAGGTTCGCGTTGATGCCGTTGAGCTTCTTTCGGGCCGATGCGATGGCCGCGGCCACGCGCTCCTGGGAGGCGCTGAGCTGGGCGACCTGGCGGCGCTGCGCCTGGATCTTCGCGGCGATCGCCTTGCGCTGCGCGACGGCCACGGAGAGGTCGTCGGCGGCGGCGGAAGGCGGGCCGAGGACACCGGCCAGCAGCGGGACCAGGAGCAGGAAGCCGAGGCGGAGACGAGCCCCGCGGGCGGCGCGAGCGGGTTGGGCGTCAGGCAGGCGGATGTGCATGAACCTGGGGCGACATCATCGAGCTAGCGTCCTCCGTCGCAGTCGGCGACCGGTACAGCTCGCCGGTGACTCGTCTCGGTGCGGGCACTGCCTCGGACGACGACTCCGGCTTGGGACGACAGTGTACCCGGCCCCATCAACCCCGACCGAACAGATGAGCGCTTCCGCGGTCATCACGCGGCCGTCCTGAGTGGCTCAGAGGCGGACGATCACGCTCCAGAACGCTCCGACGATCAGGAACGGGCCGAACGGGATGTAGCTGCGGAGGGTGACGCGCCGGGTGGCCAGGAGAGCCACGATGACCACTCCCGAGAGGAGTGCGCCCGCCACGACGCCCACCACCGCGCGGGCCAGGCCGGTCAGCAGGCCGACGCTGACGAGCAGCTTGAGGTCGCCCATGCCGATGGCGCCGGCCCCGAACGGGATCGAAAGCAGGTAGAGCAGCAGCGGGATGGCGACCGCCGCGATGGCCGCCGTCACGAGCTGGCCGCCGCCGACCAGCGGGTTGATGCCGGAGAGCGACGCGAGGGCCGTGAGCGGGATGAGCGGCAGGGTGATCACGTCCGGCAGCAGCCGCTGGTCGAGGTCCGTGGCGAGCAGCAGGATCAGCGCGAGGAAGTAGCCGCCGAAGAGCACCAGCGGGACGATCTCGGTGAATCGGCCTGCGAGTGCGGA
>VGPE01000329.1 GCA_016875645.1 Chloroflexota bacterium | reverse complement strand
TCGCCGCGAGATCGCCAGCAGGCGCTCGTCGTTGCCCAGCCCCCGCTGGAAGGCGTTGGTCTCCACCACCAGGTCCTGGGGCTTGTACATCTCCGCGAACCGCTCGAGGACGACCAGGATCTCCTCCACGCGGGCCATGTTGAACCTGTACTCGAAGTCGAGCATCTGGTAGCGCTCGGCGTCATAGGCCGCGACGCCGATGGCGCAGCCTCCGGTGAGCGCCGGGTCCACCATCATCACCCGGTTCAGGAGCTCGGACTCGCCGCGTGCACGCAGGTCCCAGCACCCTTCGATCATCGCCTCCGTGAAGGTGGCGTTGCCGGCCAGGCGCGGCTGCTGCATGTAGTTGCGGAACCACGCGGCCTCACCGACGAGCAGGCGCTTCGCCACCAGGTCCTCGTCGGGCCACATCTCCGGGCACAGCGACTTGCCCTGCTCGTCCACCATCGGGAGGCGCACCGTGTTCGCCTCGGTGACGATGCCGGTCTCCCACAGCTGCTCCGGCACGTCGTTGTTGCCCACCCGCGTCATCACGATGCAGATCCGCCCGTTGCGCCCGGGCCGCGAGAAGAAGTCCTGGCGCAGCCGCTCGAGAATGTCGGCGGTGAGGTTCAGCGACCGGAGGCTCTGCACGTCGTCGATCAGCATCTCGTCGGTGCGGGTCCCCGCGACCGCGCTGCGCCACCCTCGACCCTCGAAGCTGTAGTCCCGCTCGTCGTGGTCGGAGCCGTACACCGTGAAGCAGTCCGCCGCCCAGGGCTTGCCGCGGCGCTCCTGGCCGGGCATGTAGAACGGGCCGAACCGCTTGATGAAGTCGGGGTAGACGACGCCATCGGTCATCCGGCGCTGCAGCCGGCCCGCGATCTTGCGGGTGCGGATCTGCGACTCCGAGACATAGGTGATCCGCTTGTTGGGGTTCTGGCCGAGGTCGAGGCACATCTTGTCCTCGAGCAGGGAGGTCTTGCCGGTCTCGGGCGGCGTGAGGATCAGCACCACCTCGCCGGGCTGCGCACGCTCGATGGCGTAGATGATCTCCCGCTGGTGCCAGTAGGTGTCGTACCCGAAGAAGATCTTGCGCGCCGAGGCGAAGGTCCCGTCCCAATCGGCGGGGCTCAGGTCCTCACGCCGGTCCATCTGCGAGGCCCGCAGCGCATCGACCTGGGTGCGGAACGCCTGTTCCTCGCGGCGCCACCGCTCGTAGGTCGTGATGTGGATGCCGAGCGCCTTGGCGGCCGCCGTGTAGGTGAGCCCCTGCTCCACGAGCTCGAGGAAGGCGCGCTGGCGGGCCTTCTTCGCCTCGGTCTTGGGGAACCGGCGCCCCGGCCCGGCAGCATCGACCATCCCCACCATCATGCCCGCCTGACCCGATCCCCGCTTGCATTCCCGCACGGGCGGGGTTACGATCCCCTCGCTGCCGTCTTGACGATCGGTTGCGTTCATCCCGGACCCGCCCCCCGCCTGCCAAGGAGGGGGGCGGCTCTGGTTTCACCCCCAGGAGCCCCGATGCTGAAGATCGACCGCCAGCTGCTCCAGATCGTGTTCGACACCGCCACGTCGAGCCTGGACTTCGGCTCCGGGTTCCTCGACCAGGAGGAAGTCGAAGCCCTCCGGGCGATCGCCGTGATCCTCGGCGCCGACCCGATGGACGCCACGCCCGAGAACTTCCGGGCGCAGTACTGCCCCGGCCACGAGTGGACCGAGTGGGCCTTCTACGGCGAGGACAGCGGCTGGGCCTGGCATCGATGCGAGGCGTGCCGCACCACCGAGACCGAACACTGGCCGTGGGTCCGCCAACGCACCCATTGGGACGACCTGCGCGACGCCGGCCTACTGCCGATCGGAAGCACCTCGACCAGCGGGCCGATCCTCACCAGCCAGGCCGTCATGGTGGACCTGAGGAAGATCTCGGGCCCGACCGTGTTCGATGACGACCCGGAGCCCGGCACAGCCCCCACTTGACCAACTTCCCCCCCCCGATGTACGGTCACCCCGGATGAACGAGACCTGGACCTCCGGCACAACGCACTGACCCCGGCCAACGACCGGGGCGGGCCGCACATACCCCCGGAACCGGCGCCACGCAGCGCCTATCCGTGAGCATCGCCCCCCAGGACTCGACCCCCGGGGGAGAGTCGCCCGTCAGAAGGGCCGGTGCCCGCCGTTCGGGGTGCTCCCGAACGGCTGGCTGCGACCACGGCACAGTCCAACGGTGGGGAGGGCATCCCGGGGAAAGCTCTGCCCGCACACGGGGTCAACGAACCGGAATGAGTCCCGACAGAGCGGTGGATAGGACGGTCTATAGGGTCCCACTGGCCCGTGACACATCCCCCGTCACTCCAACAACGCTCACCCACCCGACCACGCCCCCACCCCCCCCCCCGCCCCGCCCGGAC
>VGPE01000328.1 GCA_016875645.1 Chloroflexota bacterium | reverse complement strand
CCACGCGACCAGCCGGTACGGCCCCGAGCCGATCGGGGCCCGGCTGAACGGAGCATCGGCGAGGTCGCCGATGGTCACGTCACGCAGGAGGTGTTCGGGCAGCAGGGGCTGGCGCATGGCGAGCAGGAAGCCGCCGAGCGGCGTCCCGAGGTCAAAGCGGACCCGGCGTTCGTCCACCTTGGTCAACGTCACGACGTCCCAGGAGCCGGCGCGCGGGCCGTTGTACGCCGGGTTCTGCAACAGCTTGAACGTGAACATCACGTCGTCCGCGGTCACCGGCACGCCGTCGTGCCAGCGGGCGTCCTCGCGGATCGTGAACGTGTATCGGGCCCCGTCGCGCTCGATCTTCCAGCGTTCGGCAAGGTCGCCGCGGATCGAGTCCTCCGGCCCCAGGCGGACCATGCCGCTGAAGATCAGGGCGACCAGGTCACGGTCCGCCTGCGTACGCGCCGTCAGCGGATTGATGGAGCTCGGCGCGGTCATCACGCCGATCCGGATGCCCGGGTCCGTGGAGGGCTCCAGAGAGGGGCTCGGCAGGATCGTCGGCACCGGCGAGGGGCTGGCCAGCCCCGTTGGCGCCGGGCGGCTGGAACCGGGACTCGCGACGGCGACGTCCGACCCGGCAACCGAAGCGGAAGGCCCAGGCGCCGACGCGTCAGGCCCCGCGGCAACCGGCGCTTCGGGCACCACGACGAAGGCCCCCAGCAGGACGAGCAGCGCGGCCAGAGCGGTCACGACCGCACGATCGCGGCGATCCACCGAATCTCAATCCCCTGCTGTGTTCGCCGACCGGCGCGTCTCGCGATCCTTCGCGGCGCTGTTCCCCCGACGTGGCGGATCAGGAGGCGAGCCCGCCCGGGCCGCCTCTCGGATCAGGCCGTCGGAGCGAAGACGAAGGCCGCGAGCGAGAAGAGCACGAAGAGCGTCAACAGGACGATCGTGAACTGCCAGAGCGTGCGCTCGATGCCTCGCCGGCTCCGGTAGACCGCCGAATCGCCACCGAAGGTGCTGGACAGCCCGGTCCCGCGAGCCTGGAGGAGGATCGCCACGATGACGGCGAAGCTGACGACGATCTGGCCGATCGCCAGAAACGGATTCACGCTGACAGACCTCCGAATCGACGGCCGGCGGATGGTAGCACGTCGCCCGGCGCAGCTTCCTCCTGCGGGTTCGAGGCCGCCGGGTCCGCGTCGAACAGCGAGCGCCCGCTGACGTCTGGCCACGGCTCGAGGCCGGCGGCCTCCAGCAGCGTCGGGGCAACGTCCGCCAGCACGCCGTCGTGGAGCCGCCGGTTCCGGACCGTGCGCCCGACGACCACGATCGGCACCGGGTTGAGCGAATGGGCGGTGACCGGCGCACCCGCGGCGTTGCGCATCTCGTCGGCGTTGCCGTGATCGGCGGTGATCACGAGCAGCGGGCCCGGGCCGGGAATGCGCGCCTCGGCGCGCTCGACGGCTTCCACAACGCGCCCAAGGCATGCGTCAACGAACTCCACCGCGCGTACCGTCGCGTCCCAGACCCCCGTGTGGCCGACCATGTCGGGGTTGGCGTAGTTGGCAACGATCAGGTCGAACGCATCGCCGTCGATCGCGGCCACGAGCGCATCGGTCACCCCGGCCGCGCTCATCTCCGGCGCCAGGTCGTAGGTGGCGATCTTCCGGCTGGGCACGAGCAGGCGCTCCTCGCCGGGCCACGGCGCCTCGCGGCCGCCATTGAAGAAGTACGTCACGTGCGCGTACTTCTCGGTCTCGGCGACATGGAACTGGCGCCAGCCCTCGTTCGACGCCGCCTCTGCCAGCGAATGGGCCTCCTCCGGAGGGAATGCCACTTCGACCGGCAGCCCCGCTTCGTACGCGGTCATCGTGACGACGAAGGGAGCGCGCGGGACGGGGCCCGCGCTGGATCGGTCGAACGCGTCGAACGCCGGATCCGCGAGCGCATGGGTCAACTGGCGGGCCCGATCGGCACGGAAATTGCAGAACACCAGGGGATCGCCGTCCCGGACCCGCCCGTCGACGCCGGCCACGACGGTGGGCCGGACGAACTCGTCGTTCTCACCCCGCTCGTAAGCGGCAGCGACTGCGGCGGCGGCCGACGGCGCGGCCTCCCCCACCCCGTGAACGATCGCGTCGTAGCCCGCGTGCGTCCGATCCCAGCGCTTGTCGCGGTCCATCGCGAAGTAGCGGCCGCCGATGGTCGCGATCCGCGCGTCGGGGTGGGCCACCGCCAGCCGCGCCTCGAGGTCCGAGACGAACGCACCGGCCGAGCGTGGCGGTGTGTCCCGCCCGTCCAGGAGCGCGTGGACCCGGACCTCGGGAACACCCCGGCGGGCCGCGAGGTCGGCCACCGCAACCAGGTGCCGGTCGTTCGCATGGACGCCGCCGGGCCCGATCAGCGAGACCAGGTGCAGCCGGCCGCC
>VGPE01000327.1 GCA_016875645.1 Chloroflexota bacterium | reverse complement strand
CAACGCCACGCCGGACTCCTTCTCGGGCGACGGCGTGTTGGCCGAGGGCGCCGGCGGCGACCCCGTGGCGCGCGCCGTGGCGGCAGCCCGGCGGGCCGTGGCCGAGGGCGCCGACCTCGTCGACGTGGGCGGCGAGTCCACGCGGCCCGGCCATCAGCCCGTGGCCGGTCCCGAGGAGACGGCACGCGTGGTGCCGGTCATCGCGGCGATTCATGCGGCCCTGCCGGACCTGGCGATCAGCGTCGACACCACGAAGGCTGCGGTGGCCGAGGCGGCGCTCGACGCGGGCGCCTCGATGGTCAACGACGTCTGGGGCGTGTCCGCCGAGGACGGGTTGCTCCGGCTCGTGGCGGAGCGGCGCGTCCCGATCGTGCTGATGCACAACCGGGCTGCAGCGCACGATGACAACCTCATGGCTGGGATCCTCGGCGACCTGCGACGCGCGCTGGATCGTGCCCTCGCGGCCGGCATCTCGTGGGACGACCTGATCGTCGACCCGGGGTTCGGATTCGGGAAGACTGCGGAGCACAACCTGGCCCTGATGCGGGACCTGGGACGCCTCCGGGACCTGGGCCGCCCGGTGCTGCTCGGGACGTCGCGCAAGTCGACGCTCGGCAGGGTGCTGGGCCTTGCGCCGGACGAGCGGATCGAGGCGACCGTAGTGACCACCGCCCTGGGCGTCGCGGCCGGGGTGGACATGGTGCGCGTCCACGACGTTCGCGCGAACGCGCAGGCGGCGCGCATGGCCGACGCGATCGTTCGCGGCTGGACCGACCCGACGCGGGAACCGAAGCACAAGGCCGACCGATGAGCGACCGGATCGTCCTGCGCCGGATGGTCTTCCACGGCACGCACGGGGTCCTCGAGCAGGAGCTGCGCGAACCACAGCCCTTCGAGATCGACGTGGAGATGCTGCTCAATCTGCAGCCGGCCGGCGTCGATGACGACCTGTCGAAGACCGTGGACTACGGGCAGGTGTTCGAGGCATGCCGACAGATCGTCGAATCGACGCGCTTCCGGCTTGTGGAGGCGCTGGCCGAAGCGATCGCCCACGAGGTCCTCGCGGGCTTTCCCCTCGTGATGGAGGTCGGGGTCCGCCTGCGCAAGCCGAAGGCGCCGATCGCGGGCACGTTCGACTGGGTCGGCGTCGAGATCTGGCGACGCCGCGGCGGCTGACGTCCGACATTGCGGCGTGGCCGACCGCAGAACGGGGGGCCCCACTCTTCGGAGAGCCGATCGCGGCGATCGGCCGCCGCAGCGTGGGGAAACACGACCGCCCCGGCGATGTCGCCAGGGCGGTCGATCTGTGGCGCCCCGGCGCCGGGGGGGGGAAAGGCGCCAAGGCTCCGTGTGGTGGCGCCGGTGGGACCGGCGATGAACGTCAGGAGTCGTCGGGTCGCGTTCCGAGCGTGAGTTGCAGGGTGATCGCCTCTGCGCCGCGCAGGATGCCCAGGGTGACGGTCCGGCCCGGCGCGAACTGGGTCAGCACGTCGTCGAGCGGGTGCTCTCTGTCGATCTTGATCCCCTCGATGGTCTGGATGACGTCGTGCTCGCGGACGCCGGCCCGATCGGCCGGGCTCCCGGCGACGACGGCCGGCTGGTCGCCACCGCGGCCTGCGGACACATACGCTCCGTAGTCGGCGGCGAGCTTCTCCTCGGCCTTGAGGGCAGGCGTGACCAGCGCATAGCGGATGCCGATCCACGGCCGCTCGAGCGCCTTGCCGGCGAGCGCCTGCTGCATGATCGGCTTGGCGATATTGATCGGGATCGCGAAACCGATTCCCTCCGCGGTCCGCGCCACCGCGGTGTTGATCCCGATCACGGCGCCGGTCGCGTCGAGCAGCGGGCCGCCGCTGTTGCCGGGGTTGATCGCGGTATCGGTCTGGATCAGATTGTTGATGCGGCCGCTCTCGACGTCGATCGTTCGTCCGAGCGCCGATACGATGCCCGCGGTGACGGTGTTGGTGTAGGTGCCCAGCGGGCTGCCGATGGCGATCGCCAGCTGGCCGACGCGGATCGTCCCCGAGTCCCCGATCATCGCGGTCGGGAGGTTCTTCGCATCGACCTTCACGATGGCGAGGTCGGTCAGCGTGTCCACGCCGTAGACCTCACCTTCGAACTCACGTCCGTCCTTGAGCTCGACCGTCAGGCGATCGGCGCCGGTCACAACATGCTTGTTGGTGAGAACCCATCCGTTCGCGTCGTAGATGACGCCTGAGCCGATTCCCTGCTGGGGGACCACGAACGGATTGGTGGAGGTGGCGCCCGCGATCGCAATGGTCACAACGGCCGGACTGGCGGCCGCGGCCGCTTCGATGATCGCCCCATTCTGCTCAAGCGTGCTGTCCGGATCGGGAGTCGGCTGCACGGCCGTCTGGTCGGCGACGGGAGCCGCGGTGGGTGCAGCCGCGCGGTCGAGCGCAC
>VGPE01000326.1 GCA_016875645.1 Chloroflexota bacterium | reverse complement strand
CAACGGGGATGCAGTGACCGCCGACGCCCGGCCCGGGCCGGAACGGCATGAACCCGAAGGGCTTGGTGGCCGCCGCGTCGATGACCTCCCAGACGTCGAGGCCCATCCGCTCGCAGAGCAGCGCCAACTGGTTCACCAGCGCGATGTTCACGTTGCGGAACACGTTCTCCAGCAACTTGGCCAGCTCCGCGGCGTCCGGCGAGGACAGCTCGTGGACGGTGCTGTTGATCCGACGCAGCAGCGTGGCGGCGCGGGTTGTCGCAGCCGGCGTCAGCCCGCCAACCAGGCGAGGCACGTCGCGGCGCATGCTGGCCGGGTCGCCGGGGTTCACTCGCTCGGGCGCGAACGCCAGGTCGAAATCGCGGCCGGCGACGAGTCCGGATGCCTCCTCGAGCGACTGGCGAAAGGGCCCGGTTGTCGTGCCCGGGAACGTCGTGGACTGGAGGATCACCAGCTGACCCGGCCGCAGGCGCGATCCGAGGTAGCGCCCCGCCGCCAGCACGGGTCCGAGGTCGGGGTCCTTCGCGGTTGTGATCGGCGTCGGAACGCAGACGAAGGCGATCCCCGACGTGCCAGGATCGGCGTCCTCGGTGGTCGCGACCTCGAGGCCGCGGGCCAACGCCGCGCGCAGACGCTCGTCCTCGATGTCATCGATCGGCGATCGGCCGGCACGCAGGTCGGCGACACGCTCTGGGGCGGCGTCGATGCCGAGGACCCTGGCGCCGGCGTCGACGAATGAGATGGCGAGCGGCAGCCCGACGTAGCCAAGGCCCACGATGGCGACGCGGTCGTCGGAGGGGTCGGTCACGACGAGGAAGATACGGTGCCGGCATCCCGGCTCGCGTTGCCCGTGCCGCGGTCCCGGCCGTCGGACGCGAACTCTTCGATCAGGGAGCCGTAGGTCACGGCCTCCCGCTGCCACGAGAGGTTTCGCACGCGCTCGGCGGCCCGGGCGATGAGCCTCTCGCGCAGGCCGGCATCCTCGACGACCTGGCGAATCCGGGCGGCCAAATCCGCGGCTGACCCCGGTTCGTAGGTGAGGACCGCGTCGTCGAGCGACCGCTCCACGAGCGGCAAGCGCGAAGCCACGACCGGCTTGCCCATGGCCGCGTACTCGAAGATCTTGGTCGAAAGGCTGTAGTCGGTGAAATGGGCGCGCCGGGTGGGCGCAAGGCCGATGTCGGCCCGGGCCACGGCCGCCGGGACATCCTCGATCGGAATGCGGCCGTGGAAGTGGACCGCCTCGGCGACGCCCAGATCGGCGGCCTGCTGCCCGAGCGCATCGGCCGAGTCACCGCGGCCGTACAGATGCAGGTCGATCGGCAGCTCGGGGTGGACATGGCGCAGGGCGGCCACGGCCTCGATCGCGACGTCCACCTCGTAGATGGGCGTGAGCGCGCCGGCGTAGACCAGGCGCAGGCGGCCGTCGGCCATGAAGGGTCGGCGCGGATGGCGCATCGCGTCGAACCGGGCGAGGTCCGCGGTGTTGCGGACGAGGCGCATCTTCCAGGCCGGAACGCCCAGATCCAGCAGCCGTGCCTGGAGGCCCTCGTTGGCCGGGATCACGGCGGTGGCCGCCCCGATCGAGGCGCGTTCCTGGACCATGAGGGCCGCGTGGATCAGCGGGTTCGCGGCTGCCGGGAAGCGGAGTTTGAAGAACTCCGGCATGGCCTCATGGACGTCGAGGATGACCGGAATACCCGCGAGACGGAAATGCAGTGCCGCGAAGACCAGGAAGTCCGGGATGGTGTGAACCTGGACCAGCGCATACCGGCGCGTCCGGTGGGCCGCGGTGAGGGCGGCGGCCGCGCGGAGCAGGAAGGACAGGTACTCCGCGACGTAGCGAATGGGACTCGCACCCTGGTGGCGCTGGACGTCGAGCCGCCGCACGTTGACGCCGTCGGTGATGCCCGCGGGGGCATCAGTCGATCGGCGCAGCGCGTAGACGTCCGCCTCGCGACCGTTGCGCGCCAGCCACTCCGCCTCGCGCCGGACGCGGGGGTCCTCGTCGTAATACGAGTGGACCAGCATGGCGACTGGGCGTCGCGGGCGGGCAGGCATCGGCCCGAATGCTAGTGGGGCGGTGCCCCCGCCGAGCAGGGCCCGGGGGTCGGTGCGCCCGCCGTCCAGTGTCGCCCTGGGCCGGGCCGAAGGTCGGCGCCACGCGGCGGTGCCCCCGCCGTCCAGTGTCGCCCTTGGCCGGGCCGAAGGGCGGTGCCACGCGGCGGTGCGCCAGCCGCTCACGCCAAGGGCGCTTCGGGGCGGACATGGCGAGGCCGATCGGCGTCGAGCAGTCGCGGTCCGGCCACGAATCACGCTGCGAGCGTGATCCCGGGCCCGATGGTCGCCTGTGCGGACCGACGCGCGGCACGAAGGGCCCCGCGTAGCGCCGTGGGCGTGAAGCGGCGAACGACGGGCCCGCGGCACCCGACGGGC
>VGPE01000325.1 GCA_016875645.1 Chloroflexota bacterium | reverse complement strand
GGGCTCCGATCCGAGGTCGGGGCGATGTTGCTGCTCGAGTTCGAGGAGGGAATCACGCATGCATCGGTCAAGGCAGATTTCGCGTCTTGCCGCCGTCCTGGCGGCTGTCGCCATCGTCGTCGCCGCCTGTTCGTCGTCGGGTGGCGATGGCAACACCGGCAGCCCGACGCTGGACCGGATCAAGAAGGCGGGCGTGCTGCGCGCCGGGTACGCCGCCTCGCTTCCGTGGCTCGGCCAGGACCCCAAGACCAACGAGTACTTCGGTCCGAACGACCTGATCGGCAAAAAGATGGCCGAGAAGCTCGGCGTCAAGCTGGAGCGGATCACCCAGACCTTCGACCAGCTCGTCCCGGCGGTCCAGGCGGGCACGATCGACCTGGCAGTCGCGCCGATGTACATGACGTCCGTGCGCCTGGCAGTCATCGATATGGCGGCCTGGAGCAAGGGTGGCTTCTGCTACCTCGTCCGGAAGGACGACACCCGGATCAACAAGGCCGCGGACCTGGACAACCCGGAGATCCGGATCGCCAATTTCGAGGGCACCGGCGGCTTCCAGGAGACCTCGAAGAAGTACCCCAAGGCCAAGCAGGTCACCAGGGCCGCGGCACCGGGTGAGCTCGCGATGTTCCTCGAGGTGCAGCAGAACAAGGCGGACGCCGCCACCTTCGACAACCCGCTGGCGGTCGTCTACGAGAAGCAGTTCCCCGACCTCAAGATCATCCCGTCCTCCGCTGAGTGCCTCAAGGACCCCGACATCCCGACGGACATCGGCGTCGGCTTCCCGAAGGGCGACGCAGCGCTGACCAAGTTCGTCAAGGACATCATCACGGAGCTTCAGACCGCGCTGGACGCGGAGCTCCTCAAGTACAGCGATCCGCAGTACCTGCAGGCCGGCAGCTGACCGTGTGACCGTCAGCCGGCGGGCACGCCCAGCGGGCCCGCCGGCTGATCCCTTTCAGGAGTCCGAGGGTCCCCGTGCAATTCGGGCCAGTCCTCGACAATCTGCCGTTCCTGATCGCCGGGCTCGAGGGCACACTGACCCTTGCGGCGGGCGCAATGCTGGTCGGGATCGGCGCTGGACTGGTCGTGGGGCTCGGCCGGCTGTCTCGCCTCGCCCCGGTGCGCCTCGCGGCCGGGCTCTACGTGGACTTCGTGCGGAGCGTGCCGCTGCTCGTCCTGCTCGTCTTCTACGTCTACGCGCTGCCGATCCTGATCCAGAACCTCACCGACCAGCGGATCGTCATCGACCCGCTCTTCGCCGGGATCACCGGCCTCGGGCTGTACGAGGCGGCCTACTTCGCGGAGGTCTTCCGGGCGGGCGTGCTCGCGGTACCAGGCGGCCAGCGAGAGGCGGCCCTCTCGACCGGCATGACGTCTTCCCAGGCGATGCGCCGGGTCGTCCTGCCGCAGGCGCTGCGCAAGATGATCCCGCCCTCGGCCAGCCTGTTCGTCTCCGTGACCAAGGACACCTCGGTGGCGTTCGCGATTGCCGTGCCGGAGCTGATGGCGAAAGCCGGGTTCCTGGTGAACTACACCTTCCGGCCGATCGAGGTCCTGATCGTCGTGTCGGCGATCTACCTGGCCCTCCTCTACCCCATGACGCTGGTCGCCCAATACCTCGAGCGACGCGTCATGCGGTACGCGTAGAGCAGCCCGTGGATGGCCTGAGCTTCGGCGCGCTCATCGCCGCCTACGAGTTCGATTTCAGCCCCGTCTGGGAAGGCATCCCCGCACTGCTGCGCGGCCTGTGGGTGACGATCGCGCTGACGGTCCTGGTGATGCTGCTCTCGCTGCCGCTGGGCCTGGCGGTCGCGTTCACGCGGCTCACCCGCTCCCGCCGGTTCGCCCCGCTGCGGTGGATCGCCTATGTCTACACGGAGCTCTTCCGGACCACGCCCCTGCTGGTCCAGATCTTCTTCGCCTTCTTTGCACTGCCCGTCCTGATCGGCGTGAGCTTCGACAGCTTCACGGCAGCCCTCGTGGCGTTCACGCTCAACGTCGGCGCCTTCCTGGCCGAGATCTTCCGCGGCTCGATCAACACGATCGACCGCGGGCAGCGCGAGGCAGCGATCTCGACCGGCATGAGCGAGCGCCAGTCCATGCGGCGCGTGGTGCTGCCCCAGGCGTTGCGACGATCCATCCCACTCGTTGCGGCCATCTGGGTCAGCCTCTTCAAGGACACGTCCCTGGTCTCGCTGGTCGGGCTCAAGGACCTGGCCGGCGAGGGCGCCACGATCTACCGCGAGACCTTCCGCCAGATCGAGGTGATGGCCGTGCTCGCGATCATGTACTTCGCGCTCACCTACCCGCAGGCGATCATCATCAACCGCCTGTTCGAGAAGTACCGGGTCCGGGAGTAGCCACCATGACGACACTCGCGACGGGCACCGCCGCCCAGGCCCGCGCCGCCGGTCAGCCCTCGCCCGACGAGCCGGTGGTGATCGTGGAGGGCCTCCACAA
>VGPE01000324.1 GCA_016875645.1 Chloroflexota bacterium | reverse complement strand
CCGGCAAGGAGCTGCTGGCGAGGGACATCGCCGACCCGGCGGACGGCGTCCTCGAACGCCGGCGTGGTGTGCCACCACGTCCGCTCGCCCACGTGATCGGTGCGTGGCAGGACGCGGTCCAGCCGCTCCTCCGTCAGCAGTGCTGGTGCTGGGGGTGGGACGTCCGACGGCGGGAGGGCAACCTGTTGCTGAAGCGCCGGTTCCAGCGGAGCAGGCCACCGGAAGCCACCGTGGGCAGCAGCGCCTATCGGCTGAACGGCACCGGGTATCGCATCGGCCTGTGGGGGTTCGGCGTGTTCTACTCGCGGCCCGCACTGGGCGCCGTCTTCATGGGACGGCACGTCGAAGGGCCGCTGCGTTCGCCCCTGGTCGTCCCCCCGCGCCACGTCTGGACGCTTGATGACCTGCCCCGGATGTCGCCCGTGGGTCCCGATGCCGACGCCGCCGATCTGTACCTGCTCGTGGAGCTCTTCCGCTGGATCGCCCGGTACGAGCGCTGGGTCCAGCGCACCGTGGGTGCCGAGTACCGCGAGGCCGCGATCAACAGGTGGGGCGAGGAGCCTGTCGTGAGTGCCGCGGAGATGGCGCCCACGTGGAACGCTGTCGGGCGGGGGGTCGTGCGAGCCTGATCCACGGCGGCATCACGGATCCGCGGTGTTGACATCGATACATAGCAAGGTTTTAATATATTTGTGGACAGCAGCCGTGTCCCCAGCCAAGCGGAGATCCAGGCCACATGCGAGGTGCTCAGGGCCGTGGCCAGCCCGGTGCGCCTGCCAGCCGGCCGTTGATGCCGCGAGATCGTTCCGGGTCGCGCCAGTCGTCGTGCCCGTGTCGGTCGTCATCGCGTGGAGTGCCCAGCCGAGCCCGACCGAGGCGTCGCCCGCGAACGCCGCGCTGAAGAGCACGGCCCCGCCGATCGGCGAGCTCTCCGCGATCGCGGTGTTGTGGACCCAGACGAGGCGCGCCGGGTCGCCGACGCCGGTGATCCCCTGGGGGCCGTACGTCAGGACCGACCCGCCGTCGCGGATGTTCGCGAACATCGCGGCGTCGTTGACCTTGTCGTAGGAGCCCTTGAGCGTTGCCTTGGACGACGCGACGCCCTCGGTGAACGACTTCCACGCCGGACTCGCGCCGGGCTGGAACGTCGTCGTCTCAGCGGTGTCGACGGAGATCTCGACCCCTGCCTCGTTGAAGAACTGCGAGGCGTCGACGAGGTCGAGCCAGACGCTCGTGCCGGCGCCGTACTTGGGAGCCATCAGGTGGCGACCTCCACATCGAGCTTGAGCGCGAGGTAGGTGATCCCGGCGTACTCGACGGTCGTCGTCGAGGCGCGCGCGACGTGCGCCGTCCCCCAGGCGTGTGGCCCCTCGATCGCCGCGTACACGTCCGACGCGCCGACGAGGAACGCCGAGAGCGCGTCGCGTCCGGCCCGTGTGAGCGTCTGGGCCGCGAGCAGTAGCACGGGCAGGTGGAGCG
Source organism: Chloroflexota bacterium (assembly GCA_016875645.1). GTDB lineage: Bacteria > Chloroflexota > Limnocylindria > Limnocylindrales > CSP1-4 > VGPE01. The sequence goes on along the minus strand of VGPE01000324.1, from coordinate 987 downwards.
TGTCCGAGCCCCGCCCGAAGGTGGTCCCGAGCTCGAGCTCCGTCGGGAGGTCGACAAGACAGGCGGGCACGGCGACCGCGCCCGGCGGATAGCCGTGCGCCTCGCGGACGAGCCCGGTCGCGAGCACCGCCGCTGCCAGCCCGTCCATGACGTCGGCGAGGACCGCTGCGCCCATCAGCCGGCCCCCACGGACGCGAAGGCGAGGCGTGTGTCAGGTCCGAAGTTGCGCACGAGCTCGTCGAGCTCGGCGGGCGCGATCCGCCGGAGGATCGCCACGCCGCCGTCCGGTCGTGGGACCGCGATGTCGGGCGCCCCGTCGCCGCCGTTCCGCGCCCGCCAGGCGCGGACGACGGCAATGGTCGCGATCTCCTTGACGCGCGGGAAGACTGCGGCGGGCCCCCACGAGCCGGTGACGCGGATCGTGTTGTAGCCCGCGGTCGGGAAGAGCCGCGGGGCGGTCGCGTCGAGCTCGATGCGCGTGAACGGCCAGCCGTCCTGCACCGCGCCGCGGAGGTGGATCCCCCGGGTGATCTGCGTGTAGGCGCCCGATCCGTCGTCGGGCTGGTCGGCGTCGGCGACGCCGAGGTACGTGACGGCGGTGACGCCGTCGTAGACCGGGAGCACTCGGCCCCACTGCGGCTGCCAGGCGGGTCCGGAGTACCGGGACGCGGACCCCGCCATGTCGCCGAGGGTGCGGACGAGCGGACCGTCGAAGTACCTGGTCATCGCGCCACGGGGCGCGAGCCAGCGGTTGGCCTCGGTCTCGAGGATCGAGGAGACCGACGTGATGGCGAGCGCGAGCCATGCGTCGTCGGACGCGTCGGGGATATTCCCCTGCGCCTTGACGTCGGCGAGCGTCGTGAGGTCCATCGCTGCCTCCTCGGGGTGGGAGGGCCAGAGCGGGCGAGGCGCACCCGCGCCCGCTCTGGCCTCTGGGACTAGGACAGGACGACCGAGCCGAGCGTCGGCCGGAGGGCGGCGATCCCG
>VGPE01000323.1 GCA_016875645.1 Chloroflexota bacterium | reverse complement strand
TGAGAGGGGTCATGCGCCACCATGTTCCGGCCCGGATCGGCCTTCGGGCCATCCCGCTTCCCCCGTTTCCGTCGTCAGCCGCCTGGGCTCCCGCCCTGGCGGCGATTACCGACGCAGGCTCCTAGGGCAGGCGGTCGGCGCCGCGACGAGCCGGCGCAGGATCGAGAGGGACGACACACCATGGTCAGCTGGGCCCGCCGCATCGCGTACGACCGCCGCTTCCAGACCTTCGTGATGCTCGTGATCCTGGGGAACGCGGTCCTGGTCGGGCTGGAGACCTTCCCGGATCTCGTTGCCGCGCAGCACGGCTTGCTCGAGCTCGCCAATGTCGCGATCCTCGCGATCTTCATCTTCGAGCTGGCCGTCAGGATGATCGCCTACTGGCCGCGACCCGGCGCCTTCTTCCGCGACGGCTGGAACGTCTTTGACTTCGTGATCGTCGCGCTCTCGCTCCTTCCGGCCGCGGGCTCGTTCGCCACGGTCGCTCGGCTGGCACGACTCCTGCGGGTGCTGCGGCTGATCTCGGCATTCCCGGAGCTGCGGCTGATCGTCGGGACCATGCTCCGCTCGCTGGGCTCGATGGGGTCGGTGCTGCTCCTGATGGCGCTCGTCATGTACGTCTACGCAGTCCTTGGCTACCACCTCTTCAGCGCCGCCGACCCCGCGCACTGGGGCACCCTCGGCACGTCGCTTCGGACGCTGTTCGAGATCCTCACGCTGGAGGGCTGGGTCGAGATCCAGGCCACCAGCCTCGAGGTCACACCCCTCGCCTGGATCTTCTACGGCTCGCATGTGCTGATCGCGGTCTTCGTGGTGGTGAACCTGTTCATCGCCGTCGTGCTCAACAACCTCGAGAATGTCCGCAGCGAGCAGCGCGCCGAGGAGGCCGCCCGCGAGTCCGAGCTGCTCGTGCGCCTGGTGCAGCTGCGCGGGGATATCGAGCTGCTTGAGCAGGAACTGCGAACCGCGGCCGCCCGCAACCGCCGGACTGACGGCCGCGCGACGGGGACGGCGCCGGAGGTGGCGGCGGCGGAGGCGTGAGGGGCGCGTTAAGGACCGAGCCCGCACATTCCATCGTTCTCATCAATCACGCGGGAGAACTTCGCCCTGGCCGTCGCAGGCCGACGAGGTCATCGCCAGCCTCGAGCCCGCGAAGACCTGCAGGGCGGAGCAGCCCGCCCTCATGCCGGTGCCGCTTCGATCGCCTCCTGGGTTCGGGCCTCCCGATCGCGGCACTCGACGACGGCTCCGCTGCGGATCACGCGCCCCGGGAAGTCCGTCGCCCGGACGTCGTCGTCCACGCGGACGTTGCGCCCGATGCGAACCGAGCGTGGGATGACCGCGCGCTTGCCGATCACCGTGATGCCCGTGTTGAGACGGCCCGGCTCCACGTTGTTCGGAGTGGCGGTCAGATCCGCCCCCTCGCCGATGGTGGCGCCCGGCCCGACGATGACCTCCTTGTCCAGGATCGAGCGGTCGATGACCGCACCCGTGCGGATGACCGAGTCGAACATCACGATCGAGTCGCGCACGACCGCGCCAACGTCGACCCGCACGCCGGGCGACAGCACCGAGTTGACGACGGTGCCGTTGATCACGCAGCCGTGGCTGATCAGGCTCCGGTGGACCTGCGCGGTCCCGCCGATGTGGGCCGGGGGCCGCTCTTCGGAGCGCGTGTGGATCGGCCAGTCGCGGTCGTTGAGGTCCAGGTCCGGGACGTCTTCCAGGAGCGCCATGTTGGCCTCCCAGTACGACTGGATCGTGCCCACGTCCTGCCAGTAGCCGTCGAAGCGGTAGCCGAAGACGCGCGCTCCACCCTCGATCATGGCCGGAATCACGTTCGCGCCGAAGTCGGGGCGCGATTCGTCGAGCCAGCGCCGCAGGGCCCGCTTGGTGAACACGTAGACGCCCATTGATGCGAGATCGCTCTTCGGGTGGGCCGGCTTCTCCTGCCACTCGACCACCCGCCCGGCATCGTCCTGGGCCAGGATTCCCATTCGGCTCGCGTCCGAGAGCGGCACCCGCCGGATCGCGATCGTCACGTCGGCTCGCTGGCGACGGTGGAACGCCACGAACGGCTGGTAGTCCATCTTGTAGATGTGGTCGCCCGCAAGAACCAGCACCGTGTCCTCGCTGGCGTGTTCCAGCACGTTGAGGTTCTGGGCGACGGCGTCGGCCGTGCCGCGGTACCACTCGGCGACGCGGCCCCGGGCGATGTACGGCTGGAGCAGCTTGACCCCGCCCGTGCTGCGATCCAGGTCCCATGGCCGCCCCAGACCGATGTGGTCGTTGAGCGAGCGCGGGTTGTATTGGGTCAGAACGACGACGTCGGTGATGCCGGAGTTCACGCAGTTCGACAGCGTGAAATCGATGATCCGGTACTTGCCGGCGAACGGCACGGCGGGCTTCGCTCGCACGGACGACAGGATCGAGAGCCGTTCGCCCTCGCCGCCCGCAAGCACGACCGCGAC
>VGPE01000322.1 GCA_016875645.1 Chloroflexota bacterium | reverse complement strand
GACGCCCGGGAGCAACGTGAACCCGTAGGCGGCGCCGGCGCCGAGCAGAACGACGATCAGGCCGATCGTCAGGAGCCCGGTCGCCCCGAACGGCTCGGCCGTCGGGACCGTGGGGGACGCCCCGGCCGCGGCGGCCTCAGTCGGCTCCGCGCTCGCGGTGGTCCGTCGCGGTCAGGCCCCGGACTGCTGCAGGCGCGCCCAGACCTTCGGCGGCGTCATCGGCAGCTCGTACATGCGCACGCCGGCGGCCGCCGCGACGGCGTTCGCGATCGCCCCCGTGCTGCCGCAGACCGGTGCCTCGCCGACACCCTTCGCCCCGAACGGACCGTCGGGCGCCGGCACCTCCACCAGGACCATCTCGATGCGGGGAACGTCCAGCGCGCCCGGGACCGCGTAGTCCATGAACGAGCCGGTCAGCAGCTGGCCCCCCTCGTCGAACCGCAGGCTTTCCAGGAGCGACCAGCCGATGCCCTGGATCGCCCCGCCGGTCAGCTGGCCTGCCACAAGCGCTGGGTTCAGGGCGTGGCCGACATCCTGGGCAAGGACATACCGCACCACGCGAGCTTCGCCGGTCTCGGGATCGACGCGCACGTGGACGAGGTGCCCGGATACCGTTGCGGCCCGGCTCGGGCGCGGGGCCCCGCCGTGGCCCTCGATCGGTTCCGGCGTCGCACTGAAGCCATCGAGGCTCGTCGCCAGCTCGGCCACTGTCCGCCCCTTGCCGGGCGAGCCGCGCGGCTGGACCACGCCATCGACGATCTCCAGGTCGGCGGGCTCGATCTCCATCAGCTCGGACGCGTAGCGGAGCAGCTTCTCGCGAGCCGCGGCGGCCGCGCGCTGGATGGCCCGGCCAGTGGCATAGGTGACCACGCTGCCGCCGGACATGGGCGACTTCGGCGCGGCCGACGTGTCGGCGGCGATCACGTTGACCCGATCCGGGTCCAGGCCGAAGACCTCGGCGGCGATGGCCGCGAACCCCGTCGCCACGCCGGTCATGTCCACCACGCCGGTGACGACGGTCAGGGTCCCGTTCGGCTCCAGGCGGCAGATGGCGGCGGCAGGCTGCCGGCCGCCCGGCCAGAGCCCGAGGCCGACCCATACGCCCTCTCCGGCCGGCAGCGCCGCCCGGTCCCGCCAGAGCGGGTGGTCGGCGAGTGCCGCGAGAACCTCCTCGGCGCCGATCCGCTCCCAGCTCTCGCCGTCCACCCGCGGGTCACCGGGGCCGGCCACATTGCGCCGGCGAAGCTCGATCGGATCGATGGCGAGACGCTCCGCGAGCTCGTCGAGCAGCGACTCCAGGGCGAACGAAGCCTGCGGCCCGCCCGGGCCCCGGTAGGCCCCGGTGCCGACGCGGTTGGTGCGAACGCCGTAACCACGGATGTCGAACGAGCGCCAGCGATAGGGCCCTGCCACGAGGACTGAGGCGATGCCCTCCAGGCTGGTCTCGACGTAGGCTCCGGCGTCGCAGACGATCCGCGCCTGCAGCGCGGTCAGGTGGCCCTCGCGGTCCGCAGCGAGGCGGACTTCGAAGACGGAGCCCGGAGCCGGGTTCGCCATCGTGAAGTCCTCGCGCCGTGTGAGGACGAGCCGGACCGGCCTGCCCAGGGCCAGCGCAGCCCCGGCCACCAGCGGGTCGACGATGAACACCTTGCCGCCGAAGCCACCTCCGAGCGCGGCGGCCTCGACCCGGACCCGGTGGACGGGCAGGTCGAACAGCTTGGCGAGCTCGGACCGGGTGTAGAAGATGCCCTGCGTGCTGCTGGACACGACCAGCTCGCCCCCGGCCGCCAGCCACGCCGTCGCGCTGTGCGGCTCGAGGTACGCCTGGTACACCCAGTCGGTCGTGAACCGTCCCGACACGACCGCGGCCGAGCCGGCGAGGTCGGCGTCCACGTCACCGCGGTGATGCCACTGCCTGCCGCTGACGTTCGCGGAGTGCTCCTCGGCCAGCACGTCGTCGGAGGCTCCCACGGCCGTATGGGCGGACTCGAGGTCGCCGTCGTCGCCGCCGCCGACGACGCGCTCCAGGCGGGCGATCGTGGCGCCGACCGCCATCACCAGCTCCGGGTCCATCGCCACGGGCAGCCGGTCGTAGTCCACGAAGACGGCGTCGACGCCGTCTTCGGCGGCCGCCTCCGTCTCGGCGACGACCATCGCCACCGGCTGCCCCGCGAACAGCACCTCTGAGCGCGCGAGCGGGCCGAACATGCGTGCCTCGCCCGTGGCCTTGATCGGAGGTCATCGGCCGACAGCACAGCGACGACGCCGGGAACGCCCAGCGCGGCTGCGCGATCGATGCTGCGGATCCGGGCGTGGGCGTACGGGCTCAGGACCAGCCGCGCGTGGAGGAGCCCGCGGGCCGGGACGATCAGGTCGGCGGCGTACTCCGTGGCTCCCGTGACCTTCTCGCGCGAGTCGATCCGCGGCCGGGACACGCCGATGACCGATCGGTGGCCGGACTTGACCTCCCCACCGATCGTCATGTCTCACCTCGTCCTGCCGCGCCCGAGAACACGATCAGAGTCTAGGGCCCGGGCGGTGTGACGGGCGC
>VGPE01000321.1 GCA_016875645.1 Chloroflexota bacterium | reverse complement strand
AGCCGGAGGCGATCGCGACCGGAGCGGACGCCCGGGTTCATCGGGCCTTCTCCGGCGCCGTCGCCTCTGCCGTGACCCGTGTACGTTCCAACATCAACCGGTATCCGCCTTCCCCGTGGTTGAGCCACGACGCGATGCGCGTGATCGTGGCGGTGCTGGCGCCCGTGCGCCGCGAGATCTCCGCGTAGTGCATGCCGCCGTCGAGGAGACGGACCACCGCCCAGCGCTGCGCCATATCGCGCAATTCGCCGAGCGTGCAGAGGTCCCGGAAGAAGGACTCGGCCTCAGCCCTGGACTCGAGACGCAGGATCGCGGCGAACAGATCCTCGACCTCATCGGTCCGCCAGTCGTCGCGGCCGGTGGTCATCGTGGCATCCTCTCGCCAGCGCCAGCATCCGCGGGGCCGCCGCTGGCGCACTGTTTTAACATGCTACAATACTAACAGGGCGGCTGAGCGCCGTCAAATCCAGCCCAGGAGCCGGCTCGTTGTCGTTCGAGGTCATTCCCGCCATCGATCTGCGCGCCGGCCGCGTGGTCCGCCTGCGCCGCGGCGAGTTCGGCGATGAGACCTCGTATGGCGACGATCCGCGGTCGGTGGCAGTCCGGTTCGCGAACGCAGGCGCACACTGGCTGCACGTGGTCGACCTTGACGGGGCGAGGGACGGGAGCCCGGCGCAGGTCGACCTGATTCGAGGACTGATCGACGTGGTCGCGGAGCGCGTGTCCTGCGAGGTGTCCGGCGGCCTGCGCGACGCGGCCGCCGTCAACGACGCGCTGATGGCGGGCGCCGGTCGGGTCGTGGTCGGTACGGCAGCCCTGCGAGATCCTGCGTTCGCTGCGGACCTGGTGGCCACCCATGGCCCCGACCGGATCGCAGTCGCGATCGATGTCCGCGACGGGCGGGCGGTGGGGCAGGGCTGGCAGACGGGCGCATCGGGCGTTTCCGCGGCCGAGGCAATGGCCCGGCTGAGGGACGCGGGCATCACCACCTTCGAGTTGACGGCCATCGCCCGCGACGGACTCCTGGAGGGCCCCGACCTCGACCTGCTGGCGCAGTTGGTGCGACCGGAGTCGGGCTCCGTCATCGCGTCGGGCGGCATCTCGTCCCTGGCGGACCTGCGCGCGGTCGCCGACCTGGGCTGCACCGGCGCGATCGTGGGTCGCGCGCTGTACGAGGACCGGATCGACCTCGGCGAAGCGCTCGCCTGGGCGTCACGGGTGGCATAGCGCCAGGTGGCCGCGCGAATCGGGCTGATCGTTCCCGCGGACTTCGTCCTCGATCGCGAGTGCGACGGGTTCGCGGGGGACGTCGCGACGGTGCACGTCACGCGGCTGCGGCCGGTGGAGCTGCCCTATGACCTCGAGCACGCGCAGGCGCTGGCTGCCTCCGCGCCACTCCGGGAGGCGTCCGGCACCTTCACGCCGATCCGGCCCGCGGTCATCGCCTTCGGCTGCACGATGGCATCGTTCGTGGGCGGCCTCGCCGGCGAGGCGCGGATCCGGGACGCGCTCGTGGCCGGGGGTGCACGGCAGGCCGTGACCACCACCGGCGCGTTCCTGGACGCATTGCGTGTGCTCGGCGCCAGACGGGTCGGACTTGCCACCCCGTATCCGCCGCGGATCGCAGCGGCCTTCACCGCGTTCATGCGCGAGGCCGGCTTCGACGTGGCCGCCCAGGCCGACCGCAACATGGTCGACTTCGAGCGAGTTGTCGCCTCGACCGCCGACGAGATGGCAGCCCTGGTGGACCGCGTTGCCGCGCCCGACGTGGACGTGGTCTTCCTGGCGGGCACCAACACGCCGGCCATGGAGTTGCTGCCGGCGCTCGCGGCGCGCGCCCAACGCCCGGTGCTGTCGGCGAACCAGGTGACGATCTGGTCCAGCCTGCGCGTTGCGGGGCTGCCTGCCTTCGACCTCATCGCCGGCGGCGCGCCAGGAGCTCGCCGCGTTTGAAGTCGAGCTACGCGATGCCAGCCTGGCGAGGCCGCAGAGCCCCGGTCGTGACCGCACGCGCCCTAGGCGAGGGAGGAGGCGTGAGACCACCAGCGCGAGCCGTGACCGCGCGCCCGGCGTGACCTGGACGAGCACATGCGGGGCGAAGCGATCGCCGTCGAACGAACGGCAACTGGGCGATCGCCGGGCGGCTCAGTGCGAGCCGGCCGTCTCCGCCTTGCGGTGCGCCTCGATGACCTTCTCGGCGATGTGCGCCGGGACTTCCTCGTAGTGATCCACGGTCGCCGTGAACGTGCCCCGGCCGCCCGTCAGCGAACGCAGCTCCGTGGCATAGGAGAACAACTCGGCCTGGGGCACATGTGCCGTGATGACCTGCATGCCACTGGCCGGGTCCATGCCCAGCACGCGGCCGCGACGGCCGTTCAGGTCGCGGTTGACCTCGCCCAGAAACTGCTCGGGAATTCGGACGGTGACCGCCATGATCGGCTCCAGGAGAACCGGCTTCGCCTGCTGGACGCCCTCCTTGAGCGCCATCGACGCGGCGATCTTGAACGAGAGCTCGTTCGAGTCGACCGCGTGGAACGAGCCGTCATACAGCGTTGCCTTGAAGT
>VGPE01000320.1 GCA_016875645.1 Chloroflexota bacterium | reverse complement strand
GTTCTGCGTCCGGCCCCGCCGGCGGGCTCTCGGCGGGGACGCCCCGCCTCGTCGCCGCGTCGACGGTCAGCCACCGGTCACCTCGCTCAACCGCCGCCAGCGCTGACCGTCGCGGGTGTCCTCGATCGCGATCCCACGTTCGGCAAGGGTGTCGCGCAGGCGGTCCGATTCCGCCCAGTCTCGGGCCGCACGGGCAGCAGCCCGCGCCTCGACCATGGCCGCGAGGTCGGGGTCCAGCGCGTCGCTCGGCGCGAGCCCGATGCCGAGCACCGTGTCGATGTCCGCGAGCAGCGCCAGGGCCCGGCCCGCGTCGGCCCTGGACAGCGCCCGCGCGTCGATCCGCCGATTGAGTTCGCGTACCCCGTCGAACAGCGCCGCCAGCGCCGCCGAGACGTTCAGGTCGTCGTCAAGGCCCGCCTCGAAGCCCTCCCGGGTCCGCGCGAGGGCATCGAGCAGGGTCGGGTCATCCGGTCGGTCCTCGCCGTACGCGCGGAGCGCGGCGCTCAGCGCATCAAGACGGTCGATCGCCGCCGCGGCCGCCCGGATCGAGTCTTCCCCGTAGGAAAGGCTGGCGCGGTAGTGGACCGAGATCAGGGCCAGTCGCAGCGCGCGCGCGGGTACCCCGGCGTCGAGCAACTCCGCAACACGGGCAACGTTGCCGGTGGATTTGGCCATCTTCGCGCCGCCCATCTGCAGGTGGGCGCAATGGAGCCACGTCCCGACGAACGGCTGGCCGGTCGCCGCCTCGCTCTGCGCCAATTCGTCCTCGTGATGGGGAAAGACCAGGTCCACCCCGCCCGTGTGGATGTCCAGCGACGGACCCAGGTGCGCCATGCTCATCGCCGAGCACTCGATGTGCCAGCCCGGGCGCCCGGGGCCGATCGACGTCTGCCACGCGGGTTCGCCGGGCTTGGGCCCCTTCCAAAGCGCGAAATCGCGCACGTCGTCCTTCTCATACTCGTCGGATTCGACCCGCTCCCCGACCCGCAGACCCGCGACATCAAGCCGGGCCAGCCGGCCGTACGCCGGCCACGAGGAGATGCGAAAGAAGATCGAGCCATCGGGCGTCCGGTACGCGTGCCCGCGTTCGAGCAGCCGCTCGATCAGTTCCACGATCTGCGGGATGTGGGCGGTGGCGCGGGGCAGGACGTCGGGCGTCGTCATCCGCAGCGCCGCGGCGTCGATCAGAAACTGCCGGGTCCAGCGCTCAGTCAGCCCCTCGATCGGCTGGCCCGCAGCGGCCGCGCCCTTGATGATCTTGTCGTCGATATCGGTGATGTTCATCGCCCATCGGACGCGGTAGCCCCGGTACCGCAGGTAGCGCACCAGGATGTCCGCGAACAGAAACGAGCGGAAATTGCCGACGTGTGCGGGGCCGTACACCGTCGGCCCGCAGCTGTAGATCGTGACGTCCGGCGGGTTGAACGGCTCGAGAGGTCGGACCTCGCCCGAGAGAGTGTCGAGGAGCCGCAGCGTCACGCGCCGGGCTCCAACGCAGCGACGGCATGGGCCGAAACCGAGCGCCCGGCTCCCTCGGCGCCCACCAGGTTGCCGCTCGAGGCCTTGACGCTCACCCGCGCGCGCTCGAGGCCGAGCAGTCCGGCGATCGCGTCGCGCATATCCTCGAGCCGGGAACCGAACCGCGGCCGCGCACCCACGATCGTGACGTCGACGGATGTCGGCCGATAGCCGGCCTGCGCCACTGCGGCGCGGACAGCCGCCAGAAGATCCGTGCTGTGGACCCCTAGCGGGGTGGCCGAGGTGGCCGGGAACTGGCGTCCGAGATCACCCAGAGCGGCGCCCCCGAGGAGCGCATCCGCGACCGCGTGGAGGGCCACGTCACCGTCCGAGTGGCCCGTCAGACGGGGGACGCCGGCGAACGTCACGCCACCCAGCCGCAGCGGGCCGCCCGGTCCGAACGGATGACTGTCATGGCCGAATCCGAGGCGCATCTCGCCGCCTGGCGCGAGCGCGCTGCGGACCCGGTCGAGATCGTCGGGCACGGTCACTTTCAGATTCCGGGGGTCACCGGGGACGACATGAACCGCAATGGTACAGGCCTCAAGCAGGGCGGCCTCATCGGTCCAGGTCGCCGACGTAGCCGGGGGGAAGCGCGCGTACGCCGCCTGGAGCAGTCCGAGCCGTGCTCCCTGTGGCGTCTGGGCAGCGGCCAGATCCGATCGGTCGACCGTCTCGCGGACCCGATCGCCGTCGATTCGCTTGAGGGTGTCGGCGACGGTGACGACCGGTATCGCTGCGCCGTGACGGCGCGCCGCCGCGGCCACGCGAGCGATCAGCGGCGCGTCGATCAGCGGGCGAGCCGCATCGTGGACCAGGACGACGCGGTCGGGAGGAGTACCGCGGCTCGCGATGGCGGCCACGCCGGCGGCCACCGACTCCTGCCGGCGCGCACCGCCGGCGACCACCTCGACCATTCCGGCCGGGAGCCACGCAGCCTCCCGGACGGCTGCGACCCGCTCGGCGGGGACCACCAGCACGATGTGCTCGACCTCGGGCGCGGCGGCCAGGGTGGCGAGCGTCCAGGCGATCAGCGGCCGGCCGCCGACGCCCGCCGCCA
>VGPE01000319.1 GCA_016875645.1 Chloroflexota bacterium | reverse complement strand
TCCTCGACCTCGTCGGCCGCACGCCCCTTGTTCGACTGACGCGGGTCACCCGAGACCTTGGGCCCGTGGACCGCCAGCCACTCCTGCTCGCCAAGCTGGAGATGCTCAACCCCGGCGGCTCGGTCAAGGACCGGATCGGGCTGCCCATGATCGAGGCGGCCGAGCGAGCCGGCCTGCTCAAGCCCGGTGGCACGATCATCGAGCCGACCAGCGGGAACACCGGCCACGGCCTGGCGATCGCGGCCGCCCTCAAGGGCTACCGCTGCATCTTCGTGATGGCCGACAAGCAGTCCTCCGAGAAGCAGGCGTTGCTGCGCGCATACGGCGCCGAGGTGGTGCTCTGCCCGACCAACGTTGCGCCCGAATCGCCGGAGAGCTACTACTCGGTCGCCGCGCGGCTGGCGCGCGACATCCCGGGCGCGTTCAAGCCCGACCAGTACTGGAACATGGAGAACCCGCTCGCGCACGAGCGCACGACCGGACCCGAGATCTGGGCGCAGACCGAGGGCCGGCTGACGCATTTCGTCGCCAGCGTCGGGACGGGTGGTACCGTCTCGGGCACGGTGCACTACCTGCGAGCGCAGCGGCCGGACCTCGTGGTCGTCGGCGCCGATCCGGAAGGCAGTGTCCTGTCGGGCGACACGGCGCGGCCGTATCTGACCGAGGGCGTTGGCGAGGACTTCTTTCCCGGCACGTATGACCCGGCCACCGTGGATCGCTGGGTCCGCGTCTCGGACCGCGACGCGTTCGCGATGGCCCGCCGGATCACCCGCGAGGAGGGGATCCTCGCCGGCGAGTCCTGCGGGACCGCGCTGGTGGCGGCGCGCGAGGTGGTCCGCGAACTGACCGCCACCCCGGGCGGCCACCAGGCGGTGGTGGTCGTCATCCTGCCCGATGGCGGTCGGAACTACCTCTCGAAGCTCTACAACGACGAGTGGATGCGGGCCAACGGCCTGCTGCCGACGACCGGTGCGGTGGTCCGGATCCGCCAGCTCCTGGCCGACCGCCACCACGACGGCGACCGGCCGCCCCTGGTCCTGGCCCGGACGACCGAGCGGGTGGGCGACGTGATCGAGACGCTCCAGGCCTACGGCATCAGCCAGTTGCCGGTCTCCGAGCGGCCGGACGGCGACGCAGTCGAGGGGCTGGTCGGCTCGATCTCGGAGAAGGGGCTCCTGGACCGCGCGTTCCGCAGCCCGGCCGTGGTGGAGCGCACCGTCGGCGAGGTGATGGACCGGCCGCTCCCGCTGGTGGACGTGGACGCGACGCTCGACGAGGCGTTCACGCTGCTGTCCGGCGCGACACCGGCGCTGGTGGCCGTCGCGGTGGGGCGGCCGGCGGGCATCGTCACCAAGCTGGACCTGCTCGAGTATCTCGCCCACCGCCCCGTCAGCCAGAGCTGACGGCGCATGACCGAGCCCGAGCGCCGCCTCGCTTTCGATACTCTCGCCGTCCACGCCGGCGCCGAGGCTGACGAGTTGACCGGGGCCGTCTCGCCACCGATCTACCAGACGAGCACGTTCGTGCAGGACGGCGTTGGCCGGCCGCGGCACCGCTACGAGTACAGCCGCTCCCAGAACCCCACCAGGGAGCGGCTGGAGCGCGCCGTGGCGGCCCTGGAGGGTGCGCGACACGGCATCGCGTTCGCCAGCGGGTCCGCGGCGACGGCGGCGATCGCGCAGCTGGCGACCGCGGGGACGGAGATCGTGGTGGGCGACGACGTGTACGGCGGCACGTTCCGCTACTTCGAGCGGGTGCACCGGGCCTCGGGCGTGGACGCGCGCTATGTCGACCTGTCCTCGGGGCCGGACGGACTCTGGGAGGCCCTCACGGAGCGCACCCGCCTGGTCTGGTTCGAGACGCCGACGAACCCGCTGCTCAAGGTGATCGACATCGCCGCGACGGTCGGCGTGGTCCGCGAGCGCGCGGCCGGATCAACCGCGCCGCGGCCGCTGGTCGTGGTCGACAACACGTTCGCCTCGCCGGCGATCCAGCGGCCCCTCGAGCACGGCGCGGACATCGTCTTCCACTCGGCCACCAAGTACCTCGCCGGCCACTCGGACACGGTGGTCGGTGTCGCGGTGACCAGCGATGACGAGGTCGCCGCGCGGCTGCGGTTCCTCCAGAACGCGATGGGCGGCGTGCCGGGCCCACTCGACTGCTTCCTGGTGCTGCGTGGCATCCGGACGCTCCACCTCCGGATGGAGCGCCATTCGGCCAACGGGGCCGCGGTGGCTGCGTTCCTGCGCGCCCGGGCCGACGTGGAGTGGGTGGCGTACCCCGGATACGGCGGGATGGTGTCGTTCGTGCCGGCCGGCGGCCGCGACCGTGCCGTACGGGTCTGCGAGGGCACGTGCCTCTTCTCGCTGGCCGAGTCGCTGGGCGGCGTCGAGTCCCTCATCGAGTTGCCCGCCGCCATGACGCATCTGTCCGTCGCCGGGTCACCGCTGGAGGTGCCGGAGGCGTTGATCCGCCTCTCCTGCGGCATCGAGGCGGCCGCCGACCTGATCGCGGACCTGGGCCAGGCCCTTGACGAGGCGTAGCCGCTGTGGGCGCTCAGGCCGGGCGCCAGTCCTCCCGCAG
>VGPE01000318.1 GCA_016875645.1 Chloroflexota bacterium | reverse complement strand
CGCTCGCCCCGCGCCCCGCGCCAGCCCCGGCGCCAGAGCCCCTGAAGCCTCATCCGGCCCGCGCCGCCGCCAGCTCCGCCCGCCCGCCTTCCTCGAGCAGACCCGCGTCCCACGCCACCGTCAGCATCTGGAAACCCTGCCTCGCGTATGCGCCGGCCGCCGCGCCCGTCCCGGCGTAGATGCCCGCCACCACGCCGGCCGTGCGACACGCACGCACCACCCGCGCCAGCGCATCGGCGTGCACGCGGCGCTCCGCCTCGGAGCGGTCGGCCGGCACGACGGGCAGGCCCAACGAGATGGCCAGGTCGCCCGGCCCCACGTAGACGGCATCGAGGCCGGGCGTCGCTGCGATGGATTCCACCGCCTCGAGGCCCGCGACCGTCTCCACCATCGCGATCGCGGCAACCCGCCCGAGGTCCGCGAGGTCGAGGCCCATCCGGTAGATCGCCCGCGTGGGCCCGGCGGAGCGGCGCCCGACCGGCGGGAAGCGGCACGCCGCCACCAGTGCGGCTGACTCGCGGGCCGATTCGACCATCGGCACCACGACCCCCAGCGCACCCATGTCCAGCGACGTCGAGATCGCATGGGGGTCCAGGTACGCGACCCGCGTGACGGGCGCGACGCCGTGGCCCTCGATCGCAGCGAAGAGCGCCGGCAGGTCGCGCAGGGCAATCGCGCCGTGCTGCTGGTCGGCGGTGATCTCGTCGAAGCCGGCGGCGGCCTGGTATTCGGCAGCGAGCGGGTCGGCGGTGGAGACCCAGCCGCCGTACGTCGGGCGTCCTGCCGCCCACGCGTCGAGAATCGGGTTCCTGAAGCTCACGCAGGCCTCCTTCAATCGCTATGGTGACGCTCTCAGCCAGCAGGAGGGCAGTCGTGGCGTCAAGCATCGGGGTGGGCATCCTCGGGAGCGGCTTCATGGGCCGCACCTGGTGCGAGGCGACGAACACGGCCCGGGGCGCCCACCTCGTCGCGGTCGCCGGTGGCTCCCGTGCCGCCGCGCTCGCCGCGGACTATGGCGTGCACGAACTCGCGGCGGCCGAGCTCATCGCGGACCCTGCCATCGGGCTCGTCATCGTCGCCACGCCGCCCCACATCCACGCCGACCAGGCCGAACAGGTGGCCCGGGCCGGCAAGCACGTGCTGATCGAGAAGCCGCTCGCCAACAACCTGCGCGAGGCCGACCGGATCCGCGACGCGTTCCGCCAGAGCGCCACGACCCTCGGCGTGGTCTCTCAGCATCGCTTCCGGGGAGCGCCGGTCGCGGCCAAGCGGGCGATCGACGACGGGCGGATCGGGGACATCCGGATGATCCGGGTGATCGGCCCGACGGCCGGCTACGACGCCGCCACAGACGATTGGAAGGCCGATCCGAAGATCCAGACCGTCTGGGCCGATTGGGCTGCTCACGCCTGCGACGTGAGCCGTTGGCTGACGAGGTCGGACGTGACCCTCGCCTTCGCGCAATCCGCGAGCTATCAGCCAGACCCGCCGCCCGAACAATCCACGTTCGCCCTCTTCCGCTTCGCCAATGGCGTCATCATGGACGTCTGGCTCACGTACGAGATCCCGGAGCCCGGCCTGGGATCGGCGATCCAGTTCCTGATCGTGGGCTCGAAGGGGATGATCCGGCTCGACTCGTACGGAGAGGTCGAGCTGGGCGTGGACGGTGGCTGGCAGACGATCTACCGCCAGCCGGCCTTCGACCCGCGGGATCCCAACAACCCGATCCGGATCCGCGCCTACGCCGATCAGCTGGAGGATCTGCTCGCGGCCATCCGCGACGGGCGCCCGCCGGAGAGCAACGGTGAGACCGGCCGCAAGACCGTCGAGATGGTCGAGGCGGCCGAGCTGGCCATTCGCACCGGCGAAGCGATCCATCTTCCGCTGCGCCCAACTACGCCGCCCATCGCCGGATACAAGAGTGTGGAGTTGAACTGATGCGACCCAACGCGATTCGCCAGGCGCTCAAGGACGGTCGGCCGACCTTCGGCACGCACCTCCAGTCCCAGTGGCCGACCATCGTCGAGATCGTCGGCCACACCGGCATGTACGACTACATCGAGTTCTCGGGCGAATACGCCCCGTACGACCTCTTCTCCCTCGACAACTTCTGCCGGGCAGCGGAATTGCACGGCCTGAGTTCGATGATGAAGCTCGACCAGGAGCCGCGGAAGTACCTCGCTCAGCGTGCGATCGGCGCCGGGTTCCAGTCCGTCCTGTTCGCGGACATTCGGACGGTCGAGGACGCGAAGGAGGCCGTGGCGGCCGTGCGCCCGGACGCGCCCCAGGGCGGCGGGACGTTCGGCGCCGCGGATCGCCGCGCGATGCTGATGTACAGCGCCGGGACGCCGCGCTATCTCGAGGCCCTCAACGAGATCGTGGTCGCGATCATGATCGAGAAGGCCTCCGCCGTTGAGCAGCTCGACGAAATCCTTGCCGTGCCCGGGATCGACATGGTCCAGTGGGGCCCGGGCGACTACTCGATGAGCATCGGCCGGATCGGCGAATACAACCACCCGGACGTCAAGAAGGTCGAGCGCTACGTCTTCGAGAAGTGCATCGCCGCGGGGATCCCGCCGCGCCTG
>VGPE01000317.1 GCA_016875645.1 Chloroflexota bacterium | reverse complement strand
CGGAACCAACGCCACTGCGGGCGCGCGCCGGATCGCGGCCGCCTTTGCGCGGGCCCACGCGGCCGGGCGTCCGGCCCTGATTCCGTACGTGGCGGCGGGCTACCCGGACGCGGACACGAGCTTCGCGATCGCTCTCGCCGCCGCCGATGCGGGCGCCGACCTGCTGGAGGTCGGGTTGCCGTACTCCGATCCGCTCGCGGACGGCGCCACGCTCCAGCGCGCCTCCTCGGCGGCACTCCGGGCCGGAGCCACCCTCGAAGGAGCGCTGCGACTCATCGAGCGGATCGGCGCCGCTCGACCGGACCTGCCACTGGTGCCGATGGCGTACGCGAACCAGGTGATCGGCGGCGGCGACGGGTCGGTGACGGCCGCGCGCCTCGCGGCGGCCGGGGCGGCGGGGCTGATCGTCGCGGACCTGACACCCGACGAAGGCGAGGCGTTCGAGGCCGTCTGCTGCGCCGCCGGGCTGGCGCTGGTGTACCTCGTCGCGCCCACGACGCCGCCGGCCCGGCGCGCGTGGATTGCCGCTCGCGCGGGCGGATTCCTCTACTGCGTCTCCCTGGTGGGCGTGACTGGCGCCCGAACGTCGCTGCCGTCGTCTGTCGGGAGCCTCGTCCGCGACGTCCGGGCCGTGGCGCCGTTGCCGGTCGCGGTCGGCTTCGGGGTCAGCCGGCCGGCGCACGTCCGGGCCCTCGCCCGGGCCGGTGCGGACGGGGTCATCGTGGCCTCGGCCCTCGTCGATGCCCTGGGTCCCGACGGACGGGACGTCGACCGCCTGCGCGAGGTGGTGGCGTCCCTCCGGGCGGCCGCCGACGCCGACGGCCTCCCATCGCGATGACTGCGGCCCACGGATCCCGACGACCGGGCTGGCTCCGCCTCGAGAGCCGGAGCGACCGGGCGACGGCCGTCGCGAGCCTGGCGGCGTGCATCCTGATTCTGACCATCGTCTCGCCCAGCGTCGGCGGTCGCCCGCCCGGCGACCCGGACGCGTTCGCCGCTGATGCGCGGTACGCCCGCTGTGGGGGCGGCACCGTCCCCACCCGCTACGCCTTCGAGATCCAGCAGGCGCGGCACTACCGCGACCACCTGCCGGCCATGGAGCCCACCACCGAGCTCGCTCTCGACGAGCCGGCCCTGGTGGTCGTCTTCGAGGGCCTCGGCCCGTTCGTGGCCACGCCGACCGCCAGGCCCGGCCGCACCGCGGAGCCCGTCCGAACGGCCGCCCCGGGCGTCCACGACGTGTGCATCTACGTCGGCGAGGCTGGTCGGGGCCAGCTCAACTACTACCGCGACGTGTCGATCGCCGGCCTCCGCGTCGTGCGGGACGGCCCGGCGCTGGAGCCGGGCGACCCGAGCGGCAGCTCCTGACGCGTCAGCCGGTCGGTGGCTCGGCCGGGCTGGGCCCTTCGAGCTGGCGCGTCAGGGCGATGATCCGTCCGTAGAGCGCGAGGAGCTCGTCGTCGGGAATGGGGCCGTCGTTGGCTTCGCGGACGCGCCGGAGCACGTCGTCCTCGCGCTCGGGATCGTGGATCGGCAGGCCGGCACCGGCCTTCGCCTGGCCCACCCGGATCCCCAGCCGGGCGCGCTCGTTCAGCAGCCGCACGATCTCGCGGTCGAGCGCGTCGATCTGGTCGCGGATCGGGGCGAGATTCGGGCCACCGTTCGAGGCGACGCTCGAGGCATGGTCCCCGCTCACGACTCGCCCCCGACCCGGAAGCGCTCGGCGATCGCGTCGAGCGCGAGCCGGTACCCAAGCGGCCCGAGCCCCACGATCGTCCGGAAGGCGATGTCGTGCAGGAAGTTGACGTGCCGGAACGCCTCGCGCTTCGAGGGATCGGAGAGATGCACCTCGACGAACGGCCGCTGGATGGCCAGCAGCGCGTCCCGAAGAGCGACGCTGGTGTGGGTGAGGCCCGCAGCGTTGACGATCGCGACATCGAAGTCCCGCTGGTGCAGGCGATCGATGAGGGCGCCCTCGTGGTTCGACTGGAAGAACTGCACGTCCAGGCCCAGGGTCGCGGCGTGTTCGGCCAGGCCCGCGTGGATGACGTCCAGCGTCTCGAAGCCGTAGATCTCGGGCTCGCGGGTGCCGAGCAGGTTGAGGTTGGGACCCTGCAACACGAGAACGCGCGTCATGCGGGCACCTCCGCCGCTCCGGGCACGCCGCGCATCACCGCGGCGGCCACCTCCTCCACGAGTGCCGGCGGGACGTCGCTGCGCACCGTGACCCCCTCGTCAGTCGGGAGCACCCATCGCAGCCGGCCGGCGGCGTGCTTCTTGTCGCTGCCGAGCGCCTCGAGAACGCGCTCGAGGGGCAGGTCCAGCGGCGCGACCCCGAGACCGAGCGCTGCCAGCAGGCGCTCGATCCGTTCGGCCCGGGCCAGTGGGGCGATGCCCAGGCGAACGCCGATCCGCGCCGCCGCGCGCAGCCCGTACGCGACCGCCTCGCCATGCAGGAGGCCGCCGTACCCGGCCGCCGCCTCGTAGGCGTGCCCCAGCGAGTGGCCGAGGTTGAGCGTGATCCGGCCGGCCTGCTCGCGCTCGTCGTCGCCGACGACCTCCACCTTAGCCCAGGCGGCGCGCTCCACGAGCTCGGCAAGCG
>VGPE01000316.1 GCA_016875645.1 Chloroflexota bacterium | reverse complement strand
TTCGCGCGATCAGCGGTCTGCCCGGAGACGTCCTCGTGTCCGGTCCGGATTCATGGTCGGCCGAAGGGACGGGGATCTACTTCGATGCCGCCGCCTCCGGCCAACCGACTCGTGTCTACCGGGCCGACGTCGGACGAGGGATGAGCCAGGGACTGACGCCTGTCAATGGCCACGTAGAAGTCCCCACTGGTGGCCACGAAAAGTCCCCACCCCGGGTGATGGTCAGCTGACCGATAGGCGGCCTCCTCCTCTGGCCAGAGCCTCGCGCATCCGGAAACTCTCGCCGTCGGTCACGACGACCGTGGCGTGGTGGAGCAGGCGGTCGAGCAGCGACACCGCGGTCGTGTGCTCGGGAATGAACCGACCCCACTGCTCGAACGGCCAGTGCGACGCGATGCCGAGCGATCGACGCTCGTACGCCGCGGCGACGAAGCGGAACAGGAGCTGGGTGCCCATCGCGTCGAGCGGCGCGAACCCCAGCTCGTCAACGATCACCAGATCCGCTCGCAGGATCGACTCGATGACCCGCCCGACGCTGTTGTCGGCGAGGCCGCGGTACAGCGCCTCGACGAGGTCCGCGGCGCTGAAGTAGCGGACCCGACGGCCCTCGTCGACGGCGGCCAGCCCGAGGGCGATCAGGAGGTGCGATTTGCCGGTCCCGGCGGGCCCGACGAGGCACACGTTCTCGGCCGCCCGGATCCACTCGAGCGAGGCCAGGTAGTCGAATGTGGCCTGGGGCACCGAGCTCGCGGCGACCTTGAACTCATCGAGCGTCCGCGTCGCGGGGAAGGCGGCCGCACGCAGACGGGCCCGGGCGTTGGCCGCGTCGCGGGCCGCGATCTCGGCCTCGACCAGCGTCCGCAGCAGCTCGTCGGGTGGCCAACGCTGCGTCTTCGCTGTCTGGAGCATCTCGGGCGCGACCTCGCGCACGCGGGCCAGCTTGAGCCGGCGTAACCCGGCCTCGAGGTCCGCCGCGAGCGGGACCGGCGGCGCGCTCACGGGAGTGGCTCCAGCGCATACGCGCTCAACGGCCGGACCGGGACGGCCGGCAGCTCGACGGCCAGGTCCGCGCCGGCGGAGGCGAGGTGTGGTGCGGCTGATCCGGCGGCCAGGATCGAGCGGACGTCGGCGGCCGTGAACCGGCGGAAGGCGAGCGCCCGCTCGAGGGCGGCGACCAGGGCGTCGTGGCCGTGGCTGGCGATGAGCGGCACGATCTCGGCGAGCTCGTGATGGAGCCGGGTCGCACCGGCCGCCGCCGCGGCCCGCAGGAACCGCTCGGCGACCGGGCCGAGCGCCAGGAACACGAGCTCGTCGGCGCTCCGTGGGCGGAGCGCCCGGACGGGCGGCCTGGCTGTCCGCCCGTAATGGACGTCGTCGAGGGACAGCTCGCCCGGGCCGACGAGGCGGTGGCGGGCGACGGGGATCCCGCGCCGGCTGATCGTCAGCTCGGACCCGGCGACGGTGAGCTCGAGCCGCTCGCCGCGCAGCCCCGCCGGCACGCTGTACCGGGCGGAGCCGAAGCGGACCGTGGAGAGCGCGTCGACCTTGCGGCTCGCGCTCGGTGGTGCGGCCGGTCGGAGCGACGGCAGCGGACGAAGGAGCGGCCGCTCGATGGCCAGGCGCTCGGCCGGGACCG
The DNA here is from genome assembly GCA_016875645.1 of Chloroflexota bacterium. Classification (GTDB taxonomy): domain Bacteria; phylum Chloroflexota; class Limnocylindria; order Limnocylindrales; family CSP1-4; genus VGPE01. Next base: position 971 of record VGPE01000316.1, on the reverse strand, counting down.
CGGCGATGTCGGCGTGGTGGCGACCGTTGACCTCGGCGCACCAGCTCCGGGCCGCGGCATTCGCCTCGTCGAGGCTCTCGAAGCCGCCGGCGGGCACGACGAGATCGCTCTTGGCGTATCCGACCAGGTGCTCGACGACGCCCTTCGACTCGGGATCGCCGGCCTCGCAGAAGTCGGGCGCGAAGCCGTACGCGCTGGCGAACCGGACGTACCCGGGTGCGGGCACGACGACGTTGGCCACGACGCCACCCTTGAGACAGGCCATCCGGTCGGCGAGCACGATCGCGGGCACGCCGCCGAGTTCCTCGAAGCATTCGGCCAGCAGGGCGAACGTCGTCGCCTGGCTTTCGTCGCCGGCGAACCGGACGAAGCGGAACCGGCTCCAGGCGAGCACCGCGCAGAACACGTGCAGGTCTCCCTCGCTGCCCCAGTCGATGACGAGGTGCTCGCCGGGTGTGGTCACCCACGGTCGGTACGTCCGGCGATCGCGCCGCCAGGCGGCCTTGGCCTCGGCGATCGCCCGGCGCAGGCTGCGCGCCGAGCCCGTGTACCCCGCCGCGCGGCAGACCGGCAGCAGGCGCTTGGCGCTGATCCGGCCGTCGGTGGCCTTGACCCGCTTGGCGATGAGGGCGGCCAGCGGATCGGTGTTCCGTGGCCGTGGCGGCCGTTCGAGCGGTGGCCGCGTCCGGCGCTCGACGACCCGGCGGACGGTCTTGTGGGTCGTCCCGCACAGCGCCGCCGCGGCACGGTACGAGCCCAGCTCCTCGTACGCGTTGAGGATGTTCAACTGCTCCCTCGCACTCTTCACAATGGGCGTCCCTCGGGGCTGGCTCGTGTTGGCTTGACACCGTCACGATGCCGCCCCGGGGGTTCACCCGGGTGGTCAGATCAGGCGAGGGGTGGGGACTTCCTGGTGGCCATCAGTGGCGACTTTCTCATGGCCACTCGCAGAAGTAAGTGGTGAGCACGAC
>VGPE01000315.1 GCA_016875645.1 Chloroflexota bacterium | reverse complement strand
CCATCGCGGACTTCTTCGGGACGTCGCGCGTGATCCTGGTAGTCGGGACCTTGGTCCTCCTGTCGGGCATCGCCTCGGTGTTCGCCCATCGCGGTCACCGCATGCCGGTCCGGCCTGCCGACACCGCCGGACAGGCGCCCGTGCCGGTCGAACCGGTCGCTGTCTCGATGCACGTCGAGGTGCTGAGCCCGGATCCCACCCAGCGTGGCAGCGCGGCTGTCGCGAGGAACCCGGCCGACGCCGCGCGACATGCGACAGCGGAGTCGAGCGAACCAGGGCACGGCGAGGCGCGCTGACGGGCCAGGCGCAACGAGCAGGAGGCCGACATGGCACGGGTGGCTGTCATCTTCACGGGCGGCACGATCAGCATGCAGTTCGACGCCGCGCGCGGCGGCAACGTCCCGGTGCTCGACGGGGCGGCGATCCTGGCCCGGACGCCGGGTCTTGCCGAGATCGCCGAGGTGGTCCCGATCGACTACGGGCTGGTTCCCGCCAGCCACTTCCGATTCGCGCAGCTCTTCGACATCGCCAACCTGGCTCGCGTCGCCCTGGCCGATCAGGCGACCGACGGCGCCGTGATCGTGCAGGGCACCGACACCATCGAGGAGACCGCCTTCTTCTACGACCTCGTGGTGACGGGGGACAAGCCGGTCGTGGTGACGGGCGCGATGCGGGCCTCGCACGAGGCGGGCTATGACGGCCCGGCCAACCTGCGGGACGCCGTGCGTGCCGCGGCAGCGCCCGCGCTGCGCGGCGCCGGCTGTGTGGTCGTGCTGGGCGGCACGATCGAGCCCGCCGACGACGTCCTCAAGGCCCATACGTCCTCGTTGACGGCATTCCGCAGCGCGAATGCCGGACCGCTCGGCGAGATCGTCGGCGCCCGAGTGCAGCTGGCCCGTCGTCGCGCCGGGCGCCGCGCCCTGGCCGGTGCGATCGCAGCCGCCGAACCGGTCGCCCTCGTGACGGCCACCGTGTCCATGGACGCGACGGTGCTGGACGCGGTCGTGGATACCGGCGCTCGCGGTGTCGTCGTAGAGGCGACGGGGGCGGGCAACACCTCACCGGAGCTCCTGGCTGCAGCCTCACGGGCGATCGATAGCGGCGTGCCGATCGTGCTGGCCACCCGCGCCCCGGCAGGACGAGTATCGGGCGCCTACGCCTTTCCGGGCGGCGGGGCCCACTGGCTGCGAGCCGGGGCCATCCCGGCCGGGTCGCTCTCGGGGGTCAAGGCTCGGGTGCTGCTGGCGCTCGGCATCGCCGCAGGCCTGGATGCGGCCGGCCTGATGGCACTCTTCGCCGACCCGGTGTGACGCGGGTCCCGGACCTCGTCGTCACGGGCCGGATCGCCACCCTCGCTGGGGATCGCGGGTTCGGCTGGGTCGACGCGATCGCCGTGGGTGCAGGCCGCGTCCTTGCGGCCGGCGGTCGCACCGAGGTCGAGTCGCTGGCCGGGCCACGGACGCGTCGGCTGGACCTGGCGACCGATGTGGTAGCCATACCCGGCCTGGTCGACGCGCATCTCCATCTTGCCGACGCGGCGCTGGCAGCCGGACAGGTCGAACTGGAAGGAACGGTGTCGCTCGAGGGCGTCCTCGATCGGATCGCAGCCGGCGCCGCCCGCGCAGGCGCGAACGACGACTGGCTCCAGGGCGCCGGCTGGGACCCGGCCGCCTGGGGCCGTTGGCCGACTGCCCTCGACCTCGAGCGGGTCGCGCCTGGCCGCCTGGTGGCCCTCTGGTCACACGATCGACATGCGCTCTGGGTGAGCACGCGCGCTCTGACCGAGGCCGGCATCGACCGCTCCACGCTGGACCCGCCCGGCGGTTCGATTCGGCGCGACTCTGCCGGCCGGCCAACGGGCGTGCTCCAGGAATCCGCTGCGCGGGCGGTCCTCGAACGGATCGCCGCGTCCGCCGACCTCTCGACGGCGATCGGCGCCTACAGCCGGCAACTGCTGCGGCTCGGACTCGTCGGAGTCCACGACCCTGGCCGCCTGATCGGAGGCCAGGCGCTCACGGCCATCGAGGCCGTCATCGAGCTCGACGACCGGGGTGCGCTGCCGATCCGCGTCCACGCGTCGGTCCGCGAGCCGGCGCTCGAGGCGGCGATCGAGCGCGGCTGGCGCACCGGAGCGCCGATCGGCGGAGGCCCGGTCGACCGCGCCCGCATGGGGTGGCTGAAGCTCTTCGCCGACGGCGCACTCGGTTCGCGGACGGCGCTCCTCGCAGAGCCGTATGCAGGTTCGACGAAGGAGCGCGGCCTAGCCGTCACGTCGGAGGCAGTGCTGGCCGACGTGGCCGGACGCGCCGCCGCGGCCGGCATCGTGCCCGAGATCCACGCCATCGGCGACGAGGCGCTTCGGGTCGTCCTCGGCGTGCTGGAAGGGCTCACCGGCGCGATCTCACGGACCGGCCCCATGCTTCGAGTGGAGCACGTCCAACTCGCGCGCGCGGACGACCTCCCGCGCTTCGCGCGCTCGCGGATCGCCGCTTCGATCCAGCCGATCCACCTGCGCACCGACCGTGACAAGGCCGAGGCCGCGTGGGGCCGCGAGCGCGCCGGGCGCGACGCGTTCCGGGTGCGCTCCCTGCTCGCCGCCGGGGCCGTGGTCGCGTTCGGCACTGACGCACCCGTGGAGCCC
>VGPE01000314.1 GCA_016875645.1 Chloroflexota bacterium | reverse complement strand
CGGGGGAGGGACGGGCGGGCGTCGCCTGGATGAGCTGGCCCTGGCGGAACACGATGGCGCCCTTGCGCAGGTCGCTGATGTTCGCGTCGGGCCGGCCATTGACCACGTAGATGTCCGCTCCGAGACCGGCCGCCAGGCGCCCGGTCACGTTGGACAGGCCGAAGTACGCAGCCGAGTCGACGGTTGCGGCGCGGATCGCTTCGAGGGGCGTGAAGCCGATCCGGCTGTAGATCTCCAGCTCGAAGAACAGCTCCTCGCCGAAGTCGGTGAAGGTCACGCCGACGTCAGTCGCCGCGACCATCTTCACGCCGGCCTGCCGCAGCCGCTCCCCGTTGCCCAGCCACTCGGGGCGGAGCGCCTTGCCCGGGTTCGGCTGGAGGTTGTTGATGTCGACGCCGCTCTCGAGCTGGAGGCGGATTCCGGCCGACATGGTCGGGCAGGCGACGGTGCCGCGCTCGATCATCATCCGCGCCACGTCGTCGGCGAACTGCCAGCTCCAGTCGTCGCCCATCATCGTGACGTGCTGGATGCCGTCGATGCCGGCGGCCGTGGCGTTGCGAATCCCCGGCACGCCGTGGGCGTGGGTGGTGATGATCTTGCCCAGCTTGTGGGCCTCGTCGGCGGCGGCGGCCAGGATCTCCACCGGGTAGGCAGCGAAGCGGCTGTCCGTGCCGGTGGTCATGCCGCCGCCGGTGGCCATCATCTTGATTCCGCCAGCGCCCTCCTCCTCGATGAGGCGGCGGATGGTGGCGCGCACCTGGGCCTCGCCCTCCGCCTCACCGTTGAGCCAGTGGCAGTGGCCACGCCGGCGCGTCACGGGCCGGCCGCTCGCCAGCAGTCGCGGGCCGACGCCCTGCGCCCGCTCGATCGCGTCCCGGATGCCGAAGGTGGTCTGGTTGCGGCCGCCGCAATCGAAGATGGTCGTGACGCCCGCGCGGACCATGCGCTCGGCGTTGACGAGGCCGCGGTGGATCAGCTCCTCGTCGGTCTCCTTGGCCATCGTGCCGAGCGGGTCGATGTCGCCGGCGAACGTGAGATGGACATGGGCGTCCATCAGGCCCGGCAGCGCGGTGGCGTCGGGGAGGTTGATCTGGCGCGCGTGCGCGGGACTGGGGACGCTCGTGGCCGGGCCGACCGCGGCGATCCGGTCGCCCTCGATGAGGATGGCCTGGCCGCCCGGGTCGGCGGCCGCGGGGGCGCCCGTGCCATCGATGAGGCGGCCGATCGTGAGCCGCGTGGTGTGCGGGCTCATCGTGACCACGGCGTCCGGCATGTTCGAAGGTCCCTCCCCGTTGCGTCGCTGCGTGCCCGATGGTGGCACACTGGGCGTCCCGAGGAGGTGCCCCACGTACCAGCAGGCTGATCGCGACGGCGGGCGACGGGTCGTCGCCGATCTGCGTTCCGACACGCTCACCTTGCCGTCGCCGGAGATGCGGGCTGCGATGGCGTCGGCACCGCTGGGCGATGACGTGTACCGGGAGGACCCGACGGTCAACCGGCTCGAGGAGCAGGCCGCGGAGATCCTGGGCAAGGAAGCGGCGCTCCTCTGCGTATCGGGCTCCATGGGCAACCTGGTGGCCATGCTGGCGTGGGTCCCGCGGGGAGGCGAGATCATCGGGGGCGAGTCCTCGCACTCGCTCGAGGGTGAAGCTGGCGGATACGCCGTCCTGGTCGGCGCGTCGGCGCGGGGGGTGAAGCGCGGCCCGGACGGGACGCTGCCGCCGGACGCAATCGCGGCCGCGTTCCGCGACCCGAGCCAGGACGTGCACGACCCGATCTCGTCGCTGGTGACGATCGAGAACACGTACAACGCCTCGGGCGGGCTGCCGCTCACGGTGGAGTACACGGAGGCGGTGGCGGCGGTCGCCCACGAGCGCGGCGTGCCGCTGCATCTCGACGGGGCGCGGCTGTTCAACGCCGTGGTCTCGCTGGGTGTCCCGGCGGCGGAGCTCTGCCGGCCGGCGGACTCGGTGATGATCGCGCTCTCGAAGGGGCTGGCGTGCCCGGTCGGGTCGATCGTGGCCGGATCGGCGGAGTTCGTCCGGCGGGCGCGCCGCGCACGCAAGCTGGTCGGCGGCGGGATGCGCCAGGCCGGGATCATCGCGGCGGCCGGGGTGCTCGCGCTCCGCTACGGGCCGGACGGGATGATCGACCGGATGGCCGAGGACCACGCGAACGCGCGGCGGCTTGCGGAGGGGCTGGCCTCATTCCCGTTCATCTCGGTCGACCTGTCGCGGGTGCGCACGAACTTCGTCATGTTCCGCGTCCTGCCGACCTCGGAGGCGGAGCACCCGCTCGTCGCGCGGGAGCGCTTCGTGGCTGCGCTGGACGCGCTGGGTGTGCGGACGTTCGCCCACGTGGACGGCCAGATCCGGGCGGTGACGCACTACAACATCTCGGCAGGGGACATCGACCGGGCATTGGAGATCGTGCCGCAGGCCTGGCGCGCGATTGGTGGGGGAGTGCCGGCGGGAGTCGCTGGGGCGGCGCTGCTCACGTAGCCCCGGGCTCGCGTCGGCCCCGGGCTCGCGTCGGCCCCGGGCTCGCGTCGGCCCCGGGCTCGCGCCGTTGGCCGTGCGGGACGTCGACCCGATCACCGACCCCCGTGCGTCCAGCGCACGACCGGACCGCCACGCCACCCTGCCATGCGCTAGGCG
>VGPE01000313.1 GCA_016875645.1 Chloroflexota bacterium | reverse complement strand
GATTGGCGCGCCGGCCAGGCCGCGGTTGGCGGGCCGGGCGATTGGCGCGCCGGCCAGGCCGCGGTTGGCGGGCCGGGCGATTGGCGCCAGTTCTCTGTCAGGCATCACTGGGTGCGATGGTAGCCATGGCCGGCATGGCCCGGACAACCAGCGAGCGCAGATCTCGTGCGTGGACGATGCTGCTGGGCTGGCCTCAGGGCGTGCCGCGGCCACCTTGCATCGCGCCCAGTGATCAGTGGCGCTGATTCGGGCAAGGCCGATCCGTACCAGCGTCCCCAGTGATGAGCCTGAGCCCGCCAGGCGCGGCAGGCCTGCGTCGGCGCTACGCCCGCCCCGCCTCGAAGCCTGCCCGCGGATCCGGGTTCCGCGTGACGTGCGCCCGGGACACCTCGCTCACGGACCGGCAGCCGCACAGCCCCAGGGCGGAGCGGAACTCGCCCGTCATCAGCTCCATCATCCGGACGATCCCCGCCTCGCCGCCCGCGGCCAGCCCCCACTGAACTGGCCGCCCGATCAGCACCGCGCGGGCGCCGAGCGCGAGTGCCTTCAGCACGTCCGTGCCGCGCCGGATCCCGCCATCGATGTAGACCTCCGGCCGCCCGACGCCACTGACGCCGCTGCCTCCGGCCCCGCTCGCCGCCCGGACCGCCGCAACCACGCCCGGGAGCGCGTCGATCGTCGCGACCCCGCCGTCCACCTGCCGCCCGCCGTGGTTGGAGACCATGATCCCGTCGATGCCGTGCTCCACGGCCAGCCGCGCGTCGATGCCCCTGATGATGCCCTTGAGCACGATCGGCAGCGGCGACACCGAGCGCAGCCACGCCAGGTCGCGCCACGTGATGGTCTGCTCCTGGACGATCGTCGACACGTCCTCGGGCAGGTTCACCGCCCAGGCGCCGTCGGGCTTGACCAGCGTCACGCGCTGCTCGCCCTCGCGCCAGCCGAAGATCGCCGAGTCCACCGTCAGCACGATCGCGCTGTAGCCGGCGGCGTGCGCCCGCTCGATCAGCGACCGCGTCAGCCCGCGATCGGTCCACCAGTAGAGCTGGAACCAGCGCGGATGGCCGACTGCCGCGACGTCCTCGAGCGACTGGCTTGCCCCCGTGCTCAACACCTGCAGGGTCCCCACGGACCGGGCTGCGCGGGCCGTCGCCAGCTCCCCGTCCGGGTGCGCCAGCTTGTGGAGCGACGTCGGTGCGAAGAGGATGGGGACGCTGACCGGCGTCCCGAGCACCGTGGTCGAGATGTCCACGTTGCTGACGTCGACCAGGACGCGCGGCCGGAAGACCCAGCGCCGGAAGGCGCGGATGTTGTTGCCGACCGTCCAACCGCTGCCCGCCCAGCCGCGGACGTAGGCATACGTCGAGGGATGCATGCGCTGCTGCGCGAGCGGCTCGAACTCCTCGACGCTGAAGATGCGCGCCAACTCCTCGGGCCCGAGATACGGCAGCCAGCCGTCCTCCGAGCCGCTCACCCCGCGATCTCCTCGCCGAGGCGCGCCACCATGGACCGGTCGATCCCGTCGATCGCCGTCGCTCCGGCCAGCCCGACCAGCGTCCTCAGTTCGCCGCGCACGAGGTGCAGGTAGCGCACCACCCCCTCTTCGCCACCGGTGGCCAGCCCGTAGGCGATCGGCCGCCCAAGGAGCACGGCCCGCGCCCCGAGCGCCAGCGCCTTGAACACGTCGCTGCCTCGGCGGACCCCGCCGTCCAGGTAGACCTCGAGCCGCCCGTCGACCGCCTCCACCACCTCCGGCAGCGCGTCCAGGGTGGGGATCGTCCAGTCGAGGGTCCGGCCGCCGTGGTTGGAGACGATGACGGCGTCCACCCCGTGTTCGACCGCGAGTCGCGCGTCCTCGGCGGTGAGGATGCCCTTGAGCACGAGCTTTATCGACGGCGCAATGTCACGCAGCCATGCCAGCGAGGACCAGGTGAGGTTGGGGGCGATGGTCAGCGGGATGTCGGGCACGTTGGCCGACACGATGCCCTCGGGGACCTCGGGCGGGTCGCGCATCTCGCCCTCGCGCCAGACCTTCGTCGGTGCGTCGACGGTGAGGACCAGCGCCCGGTAGCCGTTGGCCGCGGCGCGACCGATCATGTCGCGCGTAACACCCTCGTCGGTGAACCAGTAGAGCTGGTACCAGGGGTCCTGCGCGATCGCCCCGACTTCCTCGAGCGAGTAGTTCGACGACGTGCTCAGCACCATCGTCGTCCCGACGCGGAGCGACGCGCGTGCGGTCGCAAGTTCGCCGTCCGGGTGCGAGAGGCGCTGGTAGCCCGACGGCCCGCAGAGCACCGGCAGCTCGACCGCGCGGCCGAGGACCGTCGTCGCGAGGCTGACCGACGAGACGTCCACCAGCGGCCTCGTCAGGATCACGTGCCGCCAGAACGCGTCGCGGTTGGCGCGTGCCGTCGCGCCCGTCCCGGCCCAGCCGGACACGTAGTTGTAGTTCGAGGGGAGCAGCCGCTCCTTCGCCAGCGGCTCGAACTCCTCAACCGAGAAGAGCTGCGCCACCTCGTCCGCTGTGAGGTATTCGCGGCCGTTCCAGGATCTGATCTGGGTCACGGCGCCGGAGTATGAACGACGGTGACGACGCTCGCGGGGACACCCCGCGACCCCGGCCGGCCGCCGGCCCGTCACGTTCCGCCCGCGACTATGAGCCTCGCAGACGCGCCGCCGCGGCGGTCGCGCGCGTCCCGCGCGGGCCGG
>VGPE01000312.1 GCA_016875645.1 Chloroflexota bacterium | reverse complement strand
ACCGGCCGGGACACGATCCTCAAAATCTTCGGCTCGTATCACGGTCACCACGATTACGTGATGGTCTCGATCGGCGTCGAGTACGACCGGATCGGCGACCCCGACAATCTCAACTCGCTGCCGTACGGGGCGGGCATCCCGCAGGCCGTGGTCGATCTCACGATCGCGGTGCCCTTCAACGATGCGGACGCCCTGGAGCGGCGGATCGAGCGCCTGGCCGCCGAGGGCCGCAAGCCCGCCTGCCTGATCATGGAAGCGGCGCTGATGAACCTCGGCGTCGTGCTGCCCAAGCCGGGCTACCTCGAGCGGGTGCGGGAGATCACACGCCGGCACGGCATCGTCTGGATCGTCGACGAGGTCAAGACCGGGCTCACGATCGCGGCCGGCGGTGCGACCGAGTACTTCGGCCTGCAGCCCGACCTCGTCACGCTGGCCAAGACGCTCGGCGGCGGGCTGCCCACGGCCGCGATCGGCGGCACCGACGAGGCGATGGCCGTCGTCAACGACGGGAGCGTCTACCAGGTCGGCACCTTCAACGGCAACCCGCTGGCGATGGCCGCCGCCCGGGCCAGCCTGTCCGAGGTACTCACCCCCGAGGCGTACCAGCGCCTGCACCGTCTCAACGACCGGATCCTCGCCGGCTGTCGGGCGGTGCTCGAGCGGACCGGCCTGGCCGGCTACGCGGTGGGCGTCGGCTCGAAGGGCGTCGTGACGTTCTCGCCGATCGAGATCGTCGACTACGAGACGTTCAAGCGCCACCAGGACAAGGCGCTCGCGGAGCTCGGCTGGCTCTACAGCATGAACCGCGGGATCTTCATGACGCCGGGCCGCGAGGAGGAGTGGACTCTCTCGGTCACCCACGCCGAGGCGGATGTCGACCGCTACATCGAGGTGTTCGACGAGATGGCGGGCGACCTGGCCAGGGGCGCGAGCTGATCGCGAGGGTCGGGCGGCGACGGCGGCTCCGGCTGGTGGTCCAGTACTTCCTCAGGGACCAGCTGATCCCGGAGCACGGCCGGATCTCGGTGCCGAGCTGAACGGGGCCCACTCGCGGGGAATGCTCCTAGGCCACGGCGCGCCAGCCGGGCGTTCCATCGACGATCGAGTCGCCGGATGGGTCACCGCTGACGCGCGGCGGCGACTGACTGGTCCGTCCCGGTCGGCACGGACGCCACCGGACGACTCACCGCCCGTCCGATCGCCCATAGAGGTCAGCGCTGACGCACACACGAGGGGCACGCGGCTTCCCTGCGAGCCCTGTGGCCCTACAGCCAGGGCAGCGGCAGTCGCACCGGGACCAGCACGTTGACCAGCAGACCGAGTGTCAGCAGGCCGCCTGCGAGGCGCGTGTGGCGGAAGGCGAAGCCCACGAACCAGAGGGGCCAGCCCCGCTTTGGGTACCACGCCGGCGGCGCGTCGGGCCTCGGTCGGCCGTAGCCGCGCAGCACGTTCACCAGCGTCGGGATGGCGAGCAGCGCAAGCAGCACCCACGGCCCGACCCAGCCGGCGAGCACGGCCAGCGCCAGCAGCGGGTAGAACAGGATCATCAATGCCTGGTTTGTGCGCCGCGCCAGGGGCTCCCCCAGGATGACCGGCAGGGTGCGGATGCCAAGCGATGTGTCCGGCTCGATCTTGTCGATGTGCTTGCCGAACAGCACGCTCGTCACGAGGAGCGCATACGGCACCGAGAAGACGATCACCTGGACCAGTGCCGGGATCGACAGGGGTGTCACCGCCACGAGGTACGTGCTGCCGATCATCAGCGGCCCCCAGGTCAGGAATACGTCCAGTTCGCCCAGGCCGCGACGCTTGAGGCTGAACGGCGGCGCGACGTAGAAGACGCTCAGGAACAGCCCGGCGAGAGCGAAGGCGATCACCAGCGGGCCGTGCCAGTACGCGAGAAGCAGCATGATCAGGCCGTCGATGAGGGTCAGCCCGATGATGGCGTTGCGCAGCGTGGCCTTGGTCACCCATCCCGAAAGCACCGGGTGCGGTGCGTAGAGCGCCCGCACGTAGCCCTCGGTGTCGATGCCGGCGGTCATGTCGAAATAGTCGTTGATCAGGTTGTTGGCGGCGTGGGCGAGGACGATGCCGACGATGGCCAGCAGGACGGCCGGCCAGTCGATCGTGACGGCGCCGGTGAGCCGGGCCTGCTCGACCGCCAGCAGGGCGCCGATCGTGCCCGACCAGAGGGTCATCGGGAAGACCGCCGCCCGGGTCATCACCAGCCATTTGCCGACGCTGTCGAGCGGCTTGTCCTCGGGCGCGTTGGCGGACTGCATGATCTCGCGCCATGCGGCGACGCGATCCCGCAGGCTGATCCGCCGGGAGCCGGCTTCTGCGGCAGGGTGGGTGGCGGTGCTCATGAGTCCGAAGGCTAGCAGCGAGCGTTCGAGTCGGCTCGGCGGCGGGCGCGATTTGGGCGTCAATCGACCGTCTGCCAGACCTCGTACCAGGGGTGCTCATCGACAAGCTCGAGCGACCGCCGCCAGGCGGCCATGAACTCCGCGTTCGCCTGGGCGGCAGTGAATCCGGCATCAAACGCGGCGAGGTCGACGTACTCCGCGACGAGCACAAAGTGCTGGATGTCGCCTGACAGCATGCCCCACAGGCGACTCTGCGGCAGGCTCGCCGCTTGTGCCGCGGCCTGGAGATCCCCGAAGGCCTTCTGGTACTCGCCGCCCTTCCCAAGTCGGGTCGTGACGTGCAGGTG
>VGPE01000311.1 GCA_016875645.1 Chloroflexota bacterium | reverse complement strand
GCAACCGGCTGATCGACTATGCCCTGGGCAACGGGCCGCTGCTGCTGGGCCATTCGCCGCGACCGGTGCTCGACGCGGTCCGGCGCGAACTCCGGCGCGGGCTCCTGTACGCGGCGCAGAGCGAGCTGGAGGCGCAGGTCGCCGAGCTGCTGCAGGAGCATGTCCCGTGCGCGGAGCTGGCGCGCTTCTGCCAGAGCGGCACCGAGGGGATCCCGCTTGCGCTGCGGCTGACCCGCGCCGCAACCGGCCGGACGAGGATCCTCAAGTTCCAGGGTCACTATCACGGCTGGGCCGACGAGATCACGTTCAATACCTGGCCGACACTGCCCGGCGGACCGGCCATCTCCGACCCGTCGAACGCCTGCCTGATCCCGACCACGCCGGCCAGCCGTGGCCTGCGGCCCGGATCCGCGGCCGACGTGCTCGTCACGACGTGGAACGACCCGGCGGCGCTCGAGGCGGTCTTCGCCAGGCACGGCTCGGAGCTGGCGGCGGTCATCATGGAGCCGGTCATGGGCAACACGGGCGTGATCACGCCCCGGCCCGGCTACCTCGAGCGTGCCCGCGAGCTGTGCACGAAGCACGGCACCGTCCTGATCTTCGACGAGATCATCACGGGATTCCGGGTGGGCCTCCGCGGGGCACAGGGACTGTACGGGGTGACCCCGGACCTGGCGGTCTTCGCGAAGGCGCTCGCGTCGGGCTTTCCGCTGGCGGCGGTGACCGGCCGGGCGGAGCTCTTCGATGGGATCGGCGACGGCACGGTCCTCCACGGTGGGACCTTCAACGGCTACCCGGTCGGCATGGCGGCCGCGCTGGCGACGCTGCGCACACTGGCCGATCCCGCCTCGGGGGTCTACGAGGCGGTCGAGGCGCGCGGCCGCCAGTTGATGGACGGCTTCCGCGCCATGGCGGCCAGCTCCCCGCTCCCGCTGCTGGTCGGCGGCCTGCCCGCCATGTCGTTCGTCGCGTTCACGGACCAGCCGGAACTGGTCGACCACCGAGATGTGGCCCGCCTGGACCAGGCCGTGCCCAAGCGGTTCGGGGCGCTGCTGGCCGAGCGCGGCGTTCGGGCCCATGGGCGGGGGTTGTGGCTGATGTCCGCGGCGCACTCGGAGCGCGACATCGAGCAGACGCTCGAGGCATCAGCAGACGCGATCCACCTCATCGCCGCGAGCGGCGCGGGTTGAGCGGACCTGAGTGATCTTCCCCGGTGGTGATGAGACACCTCAAGCCGCCTCAGCCAAGCCCCTGGGGGTGACCCTCCGTCGCCGCTCGACGTCCCACCACCTACTCGCCCGAGGAGTGATATGTGAGTTCTTGGTCGCGAGTGAGGCACGCCCAAGCCGAGTTTCATCCCGGTCCGTGCACGCGCCAGGATGGATTCTGGCCCTCGCGAACGCGGCCGGGGCCAAGGGACACGCTTATCACTCGTGACGGCAGTAGGTGACGGGAGCTGGACGGGACCGGCCGAACTGACATCAGTCTCATTTCCACCGGGGAACTTCACGTAGTGGTCGTCGTCGTTGTCGCCGCGCGGGACGATCTTCGAGGGCGCCGAGTTCGCGCCCGGGTTCCCGAGCGAATCCACGGGTGCAACCTGCGCGTGGTCGGGCCCGGCACGGATGAGCCATCGGTCCCTCCTGGAGGAGCCCACCATGCCGCCCGTGATCCGATTCGGCCTGTCCATGTGGATCCAGGCGACGTCGTGGCCCGAGATCCTCCGCACGGCACGCCCACTGCGACGACGTCGGCTTCGACCACGTCTGGGTCTACGACCACCTGCTCGCCGTCTTCGGCAAGCCGGACATGCCCAACTTCGAGGGCTGGACCACGCTCGCCGCGCTCGCCGCGAGCACCCGCCGCGCGCAACTGGGCCTGCTGGTCGGCTCCAACACGTACCGCAACCCGGCCCTCGTCGCGAAGATGGCGACCACGGTCGATCACATCAGCGGCGGCCGCGCCATCCTGGGCATCGGCTCGGGCTGAGCGGAGCTGGAGCACACCGCCTACGGCTTCGACTTCGGGACGGGCTTCGGCCAGCGCCTGGACTGGCTGGACGAGGGGGTCGCCGCGATGCGGGCGCTGCTGGACGGCGAGACGGTCACCTCGCCACCGGGCGGCGCCTACCGGTTCGACGGGCTGCGCCTCTCCCCCGCCCCACTCCAGCGGCACGTGCCGATCATGATCGGCGGCGCCGGCGAGCGGAAGACGCTGCGCACGATCGCGCGCTACGCGGACCAGTGGAACCTGTACCGCGAGCCCGAGGAGTGAGCGCGCCTCGACGGCGTGCTCCGCGCCTACTGCGACGAGATCGGCCGCGATCAGGCGGCGATCGAGCGCACCCTCAGCATGAAGATCATCATCCGCGACACCGCCGAGGAGGCGCGCCGCGCGTGGCAGCGCCAATTCGACAACAACACGTTCCCGCCGGACTGGCGCGGCACGATCTGGCTGGGCACGTCCGAGCAGATCGCTGAGCGGCTGGCGCGCTACGTCGCGCTCGGCTGCGGGACGTTCATCATCGAGACGCCGGCGCCCTACGACCTGGAGACGATGTCGCGCCTGATCGAGGAGGTGAAGCCGATGTTGGAAGGCGGCGGCGCCCCGGCCCGGCCTGGTTGACCCGCGGGCTACATCATCCTCCACAGCGAGCGGGCGGCCCGCGCGACGCGCACCCGGACGGCGTAGGAGCGATACCGCGGGGGATCCCGCG
>VGPE01000310.1 GCA_016875645.1 Chloroflexota bacterium | reverse complement strand
TAGGAGACTCCCAGGAACCCGGCGACGAACTGGGTCCGGGGATGCTCGTAGAGCTCCTCGGGCAGGCCCTCCTGCTCGATGCGACCCGCGTGCATCACCGCGATGCGGTCCGACATGGTCATCGCTTCGTCCTGGTCGTGGGTCACGTAGATGAACGTGATTCCGACGCCGGACTGAATCCGCTTGACCTCAAGCTGCATCTGGCGACGCAGCTTGAGGTCCAGCGCACCGAGCGGCTCGTCGAGCAGCAGGACCTGCGGCTGGTTGACCAGCGCTCGGGCCAGGGCCACCCGCTGCTGCTGGCCGCCGGACAGCTGCCGCGGCCGGCGTCGCTCGTAGCCCGGAAGCTCCACCATGTCGAGCATCTCGCCCACCCGGCGTCGGATCTCCGCGGCAGACACGCCGCGCCGTTTGAGCCCGAATGCGACGTTGTCGAAGACGCTGAGGTGCGGGAACAGGGCATAGCTCTGGAAGACGGTGTTGACGTCGCGCCGATACGGTGGCAGATCGGTCACATCGCGGGTACCCAGGTAGATGTGACCGGACGTGGGCTCCTCGAAACCGCCGATCATCCGCAGCGTCGTCGTCTTGCCGCAGCCCGACGGACCGAGCAGGCTGAAGAATTCTCCGCTCCGGCAGGCCAGCGACACGTCGTTGACCGCGAGCACGTCGCCAAAGCGCTTGGAGACGCGGTCCAGGCGCACGCTAAACGAGCCCTCGGCGGGACGGCCAGCGGGCGGATCGATTGGATCGAGAGGGGCGACCGGCTCCATCACCCGGCCACTCACCGTCATCGCGCGACTCCGCTACGGGATTCCGACGATCCTATCCGCAGTTGGCCGGGCAAGGGTCCCCGGAACGTCCGTCACGGGAGGCAGGCATGCGCATCACGCTGCTGGGCGGCGCCGGGCTGATGGGCCGCGCCACGGCCCGGGACCTGCTCGAGACCCAGCCGGACCTTGAGCTGGTCCTTGCGGACATCGACGTACCGGGCGCCGAGCGCGTGGCGGACGGGTTGCGCCGCTCGGTTGCAGGAGCGGCCGGCCGGCTGACGGTTGTCCGCGCCGACGCGGCCGACCCGGCCTCGCTGGAGCCCGTCATCCGGGGCAGCGGCGCCATCATCAACAGCGCCCAGTACGACTTCAACCTCTCCGTGATGACCGCAGCACTCGCAGCGCGCGTGCCCTACGTGGACCTCGGCGGGCTGTTCCACGTGACGCGCCGCCAGCTCCCGCTGGGGCCGGACTTCGAGGCGGCCGGCGTGACGGCAGTGATCGGCATGGGCTCCACGCCCGGCGTCACCAACGTCCAGGCCCGCCATGCTGCGGAGCTGCTGGACCGGATCGACACGATCCACATCTATAACGGCAACACGCCCAACCCGGACACGCCTTCGGCATGGGGCTACAGCATCCACACCATCCTCGACGAGGTGACCAAGCGCCCCGTGGTCTTCCGCGACGGCGCGTTCTCGGAGCTCGAGCCGCTCGCCGAGCCGGAGCGGTTCACGTTCGTCGATCCGATCGGCGAACTGGAGGTCCACCACTCGCTTCACTCCGAGCTGGCCAGCCTCCCGGACGCGTTCGCCGACCGCGGGGTGCGCGAGGTGTTCTTCAAGCTCAATTTCTTCGGCTACACGCCTCGAGCTCTCCGCCAGCTGAAGGGCCTCGCCGACGCTGGCTTCGCGTCGGTCGAGCTGATGGACATCCCCGACCGTTCGCGGCCGGGGGCGGTGGCACGGGTCCGGCCGAGGGACGCGCTGATCGCCGTCCTGGGCCGCGACGCGGCGGCCACGGCGGACGCGCTCCGCGCCCGTGGCGAGGACCCCGACCGGTTCGTCATGGACCACGAGGAGGTCGCGGTCGTGATGCGCGGGACGCGCGATGGCCGGCGGGCCACGGTCCGAGTCGACACCGTGGCGCACGGTCGCGAGGACTGGGGGCTTGCCGGCGGGACGCTCCTGACCGCGACCCCGCCGGGGATCGTGGCCGCCTGGCTGGCATCCGGATCGCTGCGGCGGCCGGGCGTGCACGCACCCGAGGCGGTCATCGAACCGGCGGCACTGTTCGACGAACTGGCTGCGCGCGGCATGCCGACCACCACCCGCGTGGAAGCGGCATGAGCGCACCGGCTACCCTGTCCTCGGCTGCGTCCGGCACCCGCCGGTCCGGCCTCCGGAGGTCTCGATGAGCACGATCACTCCCGTCACGATCGACCGCGGCTGGATCGCCGAACTCACCGCGCGCGAAGCGACCCGCCTCGATGAGCGGACGCCGGCCTCGGGGCGCATGTACGAGCGCGCCCGCCGCGCACTCGCAAACGGCGTGCCGTCGGCCTACCAGCAGCGCGACCCGTGGCCGATCTATCTCGAGCGCGGCGATGGCCCCAGGGTCTGGGACGTCGACGGCAACCGGTACCTCGACTTCCACAACGGCTTCGGGTCGATGGTGCAGGGCCACGCCCATCCCGCGATCACGCGCGCCGTCGAGGCGCGCATCCGCCTGGGCACGCACTTCGCGGCGCCCACCGAAGACGTCGTGTGGGTCGCGGAGGAGCTCTCCCGACGCTTCGGTCTGCCCCAGTGGCGGTTCGCCAACTCGGGCACCGAGGCGACGATGGACGCCATCCGGATCGCCCGCGCCCAGACCGGGCGGGACACGATCCTCAAGGTCTTCGGCTCGTATCACGGTCACCACGACTACGTGATGGTCTCGATCGGCGTC
>VGPE01000309.1 GCA_016875645.1 Chloroflexota bacterium | reverse complement strand
GCCGCCGCCGATCCCCGCGGCGTCCAGCTCCGCGAGCAGCGCGTCCTGGGCGTCGCGCCGCCCGGCAGCCGAGCGGCAATGCAGGACGAGCGGCAGCCCGGCGGCTCGCGCGAGCTCCAGGTGCCGCCGCAGGCTGGCCAGCTGCACCTCGATCGGCGAGAAGACGCGGTCGTAGTCGAGGCCGGTCTCCCCGATCGCGACCAGGTCCGGCCGCGCGGCCAGGCGCTCGATCGCGCGCCACGTACGGGCGTCGGCGCCGGACGCGTCGTGGGGGTGGATGCCGGCGGCCACATCGAGGCCCGAGATTCGCTCGGCCAGCGCGAAGGCATCGAGCGACGAGCGCAGGTTCCAGCCGGGCACGAGGATCCGCTCCACGCCCGCCAGGCGGGCTGCCGCGACGACCGCGTCGGCGTCCGCGGCAAATCGGTCGCTCTGGAGGTGGCAATGGCTGTCGACCAGGCGCGTGGTGTCGGTCAGCGTGACGACCCCTCGAGCATCACCTTGAGGCGCTGCAGACCACCGGCCAGGTCGACACGCGACGAGCGGTCGATCACCGGCATGAGCACCTTCATGAAGCCCACCCCGCGCATCACCACGTCGAGGTCCACGCGCGATCCGGGGCCCGTGGAGGTGACCCGGTAGTGCCCGGTCGATCCCCGCACCATTCCGTCCACGACGACGTCGTCCCACTCGCGCGCCGAGTGGTCGACGCGCGTGTACTCGACCGTGAAGCGCTGCTTGCCAAATGGTGTCGAGCGGACCTTCACTTTGCGGGTCCCGGCCCGGATCGGCCCGGCTGGCGTGTGGGCCGACGAGTGGACGCCCTGCTGCCACTCCGGCTCGTGGTCCGGGTCGACGAGGTAGGTCCAGACCTCGTCGGCCGGCCGATCGATCTCAACCGTGAACGACATGCTGCCCATCAGCGCCACCCCAATCGACTGCCCGACGGCCACCGCGCGTTCCATTCTGCGTTGCCACGCGCGTCGCGGTTCGCTGGTGGCCGCGCCTATCCGGACGATGACGGCCCTGGCCCTGGCTCGGCGTCGAGCCGCGGGAAGAGCGGCTCGGCGGCAGCCAGCCGCCCAGGCTCTCCGGCTCGGGCGCCCCACCGCAGCTCCTCGAGCACTGGCGGGCCGCCGTTGCCGTCAGGCCCGTACGGATACCCGTAGCCGAGCTGGGCGGCGATGCGGGGCGCGGTCCCCGGCAGGAACGGGGCCGTGGCAAGACCGAGCAGCCGGCAGGCCTCGATGAGGTCGCCGAGCACGCCCGCGAGGCGCCGTTCGGCGTCAGCATCGCCGGCCTTGACCGCCTTCGCGAGCTCCCATGGCTTCTCGAGGTCGACCTCGCGGTTTGCCGCGCCGACGAACTCCCAGAGTGCGCCGAGGGCGTCGTGGAGCAGGAACGACTCCAGCTTCTCGCGGTAGCGCTGCAACGCGTGCTGCCAGGCGAGCATCAGGCTGCCGTGGGTCGGCGCCGGGCGGACGCCGCCGAGATACCGGCCGGCCATCGTCACCGAGCGGTTGACCAGGTTCCCGAAGTCGTTCGCGAGGTCCGCGTTGTAGCGCCGCACGAATGAATCCCAGGACACCTCGGTGTCGCGGTCGAAGGCCACCTCGCGCAGGGTCACGTAGCGCGCGCCGTCGGCCCCGAACGCTGCGACGACGTCCGCAGGGTCAAGGAAGTTGCCGCGGCTCTTGCTCATGCGCTCGCCACCCCGCGCGAGGAGCCAGCCGTGGACCCAGACCTTCCGCGGCGCCTGAAGGCCCGCGCTCCACAGCATCGCCGGCCAGTAGATGGAGTGGAAGCGGTTGATGTCGTGGCCGATGATGTGCAGGTCCGCCGGCCACCACCGGGCGAAGGCGGCGGGATCGTCCGGGAACCCGGCGCCCGTGATGTAGTTGATGAGCGCGTCGTACCAGACGTAGATCGTGCCGGCCTCCGGGTCCCACGAGCCGTCCTCGCGCTGCGACGACTCGCCGTTCTCGGCGACCGGGAACGGGATACCCCACGTGGCGCCGGCGCGGCTGATCGAGAAGTCCTCGAGGCCCTGGCGGATGAAGCCGAGCATCTCGTTGCGGCGATACTCCGGTTCAACGAAGTCAGGGTGTTCCTCGAAGTGGCGCAGCAGCCGGTCCTGGTAGGCCGACAGGCGGAAGAACCAGTTCCGCTCGCTCAACCACTGGAGCTGGACGCCCGGGTGGTTGGGGCAGTGGGCGCCCTGGGCCGTCTCCACCACGTCAGATGCGGCCTTGAAGCCCTCGCTGGGGCAGTACCAGCCCTCGTAGGTGCCGAGGTAGATGTCGCCGTTCGCATATGCGCGCCGGACCATTTCCTGGGCCGAGCGGACGTGGTCGGGGTCCGTCGTGCGGATGAATCGATCGGGCGAGATCTGGAGGGCGGCCTCGGCCGACTTGAAGAGCCTGACCTTCTCGTCGACGAAGTCGCGCGGGGTGCGCCCTTCGGCCGCGGCCTGCTGGGCGATGTTCACCGAGTGCTCGTCGGTCCCCGTCAGGAACCGCGTGTCGTCGCCCAGCATCCGGTGCCAGCGCGCGATCGCGTCGGCCCCGATCACCTCGAAGAGGGTGTGCAACCCAGGCCGGTTGTTCGCGTAGGCGATCGCGGTGGTCAGGTAGTAGCGCGGTCGGTCGGGCATGGTGGAGGACATCCTGTCAGGTCGCGCGTGAGCCCGGGGTGTGCCGCGAGCGCAGCGAGACGGGGGGCTG
>VGPE01000308.1 GCA_016875645.1 Chloroflexota bacterium | reverse complement strand
GACTCATGGACACCGACACCGTGAGATCGCCGATCGGCCGCAGGCCGAACGCCTGGAGGTGGCCGAGTGCCGCGCCGGCGCCCTCGACCGCGCGCCGCGCCGCGCCAGCGTCAGTCGCGGGGAGATAGGCACGCACGGTGGCCGGGCGGGCGCTGTCGAGCCTCGCCGCGAGCCCCTCGTCGACCAGCTCGAACGCGGGCTCCACGCTGGTCCCGCCGGGGGCATAGCGGGTCAGAATCTCGCTGACAGCCTCCACGGCCTCGAGGTCAGCGGCAACCGCGAGTTCGAGCCATGTGCCCTCGGCGCTCTGCCCTTCGTCCGGCCTCAAGAGAGCGCGTCGCGCACCCGGTCGAGGATTCCGCCGCTGCCGTTGGTATTGACAGCTTCCTTCGACTCGGCGGCCAGTTCCTCGAGCAGCTCGCGCTGGCGGCGGTTGAGCCTGGTCGGCACGCGGACGTCGACGAGCACGTGGAGGTCGCCCCGGACCGTCGGCCGGCGGAGCTGTGGCACGCCGCGACCGCGCAACCGGATCTCCGTGCCGGGCTGCGTGCCCGCACGCACCTCGACTTCCTCGTCGCCCTCCACCGTCGGGATCGTGACCTTGGTGCCGAGCGCGGCCTGGGCGATCGAGACCTCCAGCTCGTAGAAGAGCTCTGTGGCCTCACGCCGCAGCGCCGGGTGCGGCAGCACCGCGACCGCGACGTACAGCGACCCCTTGGGTCCGCCGCGCGGCCCGGCCTCGCCTTCGTTGGAGAGCCGGATCTGGTGGCCGTCGTCGATCCCGGCCGGGATGGTGACGCGCAGCTTGCGGCGCCGCTCCACCCGTCCGTCGCCCCGGCAGGTCTCGCAGGCCGTCTCAACGACGCTGCCCTCGCCGTGGCAGCGCGGACAGGTCGTCACATTGACCATCTGGCCCAGCATCGTCTGGCGGACGCTGCGCACCTCACCGCGGCCGCTGCACTGAGGGCAGGTGACGGGCGAGGTGCCGGGCGCCGCGCCGCTGCCGCTGCACGTCTCGCAGCGGTCGAGAACCGGGAATTCGATCTCCTTCTCGGTGCCACCGACGGCCTCGGCGAAGGTGATCCGCAGGTCGTAGCGCAGGTCCGAACCGGCGGGCGGGCGGCCGCGCCGCGCCCCGGTCTGCGTGCCGCCGAAGAACGCGTCGAAGATGTCGCCGAAACCAGCCGAGAAGCCCTCGCCGAACGGGTTCGCGCCGCCCGCGTCGGCGCCGGCCCGGCCGAACATGTCGTAGGCGCGCCGCCGCTGCGGGTCGGAGAGAACCTGGTAGGCCTCGTTGATCTCCTTGAAACGCTGCTCGGCGCCTGGCTCCTTGTTGACGTCCGGGTGCCACTGTTGGGCGAGCCCGCGAAAGGCGCGCTTGATGTCGGCGTCCGACGCGGTCCGCGTCACGCCGAGCACCATGTAGTAGTCGATCTCCGTCGCCATCGATCCGCAAGTCTACGAGCGGTGCAGCCGCGCGTCAGACGGACGACAGGCCCGCGCGAGCACGGGCCCGGGCGAGCACCGCGTCCAGCATGCCGTCGGTGAGCCGGCCGGTGAAGGTGTTCTGCTGGCTGACATGGAACGAGCCGAGCAGGGCCCAGGGTCCGACTGGCGCTTCAGCGCCGTGCGCGAATCGCGGTCGGGGCCGAGCGGCGTGGCCCAGGCCAGCCGCCGCCCGGAGGAACCCATCCCAGGCGAACGCGCCCAGCGCCACGACGACCCGCACGTCGCGCAGCAGCTCGAGCTCGCGCACCAGGTACGGCCGGCACGTGTCCCGCTCGTCGGGCGTCGGGCGGTTGGCAGGCGGCGCACATCGATTCACAGCCCCGATGTACAGATCGCGGAGGGCGACGGCCGCAGTGAAGTCGGCTGGTTGGCGAAACCCGCCCGGAAGAGCGCCGGGAACAGGAAATCCCCGGACCGGTCGCCCGTGAAGATGCGCCCTGTCCGGTTGCCGCCGTGCGCCGCAGGGGCAAGCCCGACGAGCATCACCCGTGCCGCTGGATCGCCCCAGCCCGGGACCGGCCGCGCCCAGTAGGACTGGCCGGCGAAGCGAGCCGGGGGGGTGGGCAGCCGATTCCTCTCGCCACCTGACGAGACGCGGACATCGCCGGCAGCCGGCCACCACCTCGGCCAGCGCCGCAAGGTCCGGCGCCGCCGCGGCCGCCGGTGCCGTCGCACCGTTCCGCGAGACCGGGCTCATCGCAGGGGCCGGAGGTGCAGCCGGCCCGCGAACCCGACCAGGCCGACGATCCCCATCACGAAACCATAGGCGATGTGCACGACGATCTCCGCCAGTCCTGCCCGACCGGGAGCGCCTGTCCGGGGATACAATTCGCGTGCCGCCGGTCAGCTCACCCGGACGAACCGCAGCGTCAGAGAGCCGTGCGATGGTCCCGACCACTCCTCAGCGCGGGACAGCAGGACAGCGCGAGCCCCACGTCGCCGACCTCGCGGCGACAGCGGAGACCCGCTGCATTCCGCTCGGCGACGCCGCCTTCGCGGACGCGGTCCGCCGCATGATCGAGGAGATCCGTGCCAGCGGCCCGGCCGAACCGCGGGCACTCGAAGCGCGCCTGCGGCGCGAGTACCCGCGGGCAAGGGTGGTTGCCCGGCAGGTCATGGTGACAGCCGGAAGCGGGGAGATGCGCTGGTACGCCTTCCGCGACGGAACAGCGCCGCCCGCGCCGCTGGACTACGAGTAGGCCGGGGCGTCTACGCCGCG
>VGPE01000307.1 GCA_016875645.1 Chloroflexota bacterium | reverse complement strand
ACCCGAAGCCGAAGCGGCCCTTGATGCAGAGGTGCCCCTCGGTGACCGAGGAGTCCAGCGGCGAGGTCACCTTCACGATGGTGTTGTCCTGGACGTGGAGGCTGAGCGTGCAGCCGACGCCGCAGTAGGGGCAGATCGTGTCGGTCACCGCCTGGGCGGACTCATCCCAGGTGCCGGCCTGGCGCATGTCGTGCTCGCTCTTGAACATGAGCGCGCCCGTCGGGCAGACGCCGATGCAGTTGCCGCAGTACACGCAGGCCGAGTTGGGCAGCGGCGTGTCCCACTCGGTGGAGATGCGGGCGTCGAAGCCGCGCCCGGCCACCGAGATCGCGAAGGTGTTCTGGGCGTCCTCGCCGCACGCCTCGACGCACTTGTAGCAGAGGATGCAGCGCGCGTAGTCGCGGACGTAGAGGTCGTTGTCCACCTTGACGGGCTGCTCGACGGTCTCGGCCACCCTGCCCGAGGGCGCATGGTGGTGGCCGGCGTCGCGCTCGTCGCGTTCGCCTGCTGCGAGGGGCGCCGTGGGTGGGCCGTAGCGGGAAGGATCGGCGCCATAGCGCTGCTGGTAGGCGGCGAACGAGCCGTCCGGCACAGCGGGCCCGGCCAGCGACACGTCCACCGACGAGCCCAGGAACTCCAGCACCATCCGTCGCGACAGCCGGACGCGCTCGGAATCGGTGTGGATATCCATCCCGGCCTCGACCTTCCGCGAGCACGCGGGCACCAGCACGCGCGAGCCGGTCACCTCCACGACGCACACGCGGCAGACGTTGACGGGGGTCAGGTTTTCGAGGTAGCAGAGGGTGGGCGTGTCGATGCCCTGGGCGCGGCAGGCCTCCAGGATGGTGGCGCCCTGCGGAACGGTGACGGGGTCGCCGTCGATGGTGATGCGGAGCGCGGGCGGGGAAGGCACGGCCGGCGGAGTAGGGACCACGGGCGAGCGCGGCGCGGGCTCGAACGCGATGGCGGTGACGCCGGGTGGAACGATGGGACCGGTGGCCTCCGTCACAGCGCCACCATGCCCGGGTGGCGCAACGCCGACTCGATCGCCGACGAGGCGGTCTGGCCGAGGCCGCAGATGGACGCGTCGCGCATCGCCCGGCCGATCTCGGTGAGCAGCTGGAGTTCCTGGTCACGGCTCCCGATGGGTCGGCCGGCCGCCAGGCGTCGCAGCAGCTCTTCCTGGCGCACGGTCCCCACCCGGCACGGCACGCACTGCCCGCACGACTCGTCCCGGAAGAACTGCGCGATGCGCAGCAGGGCGTCGACCAGGTCGGCGCGGTCGTCGTAGACCAGCACCACCCCGGAACCCAGGGCGGCGCCGACCGCACGGGTGCCCTCGAACGTGAGCGGGACGTCCAGGTCCTCGGGGCCGACGAAGGTGCCTGCCGCACCGCCGAGCAGGACTGCCTGGATGCGGCGGCCCTGAGCGGCACCCGCCACGCCCCCCGCAAGATCCAGCAGCCCGCGGAGCGCGGTCCCGAAGGGGACCTCGTACAGACCGGGGCGGACCACATTCCCCGAGAGGCAGAACAGCTTGGGCCCGGTCGAGCCCTCGGTGCCGATGGTGGCGTAGGCGGCCGCGCCCTCTCCCAGGATCAGCGGGACGTTGACCAGCGTTTCCACGTTGTTGACCACGGTGGGCAGTCCATGGAGGCCGTGGGTCACCGGGAAGGGCGGCTTGTTGCGTGGCTCGGCCCGGTCGCCCTCGATCGACTCGAAGAGCGCGGTCTCCTCACCGGCGATGTACGCGCCGGCACCACGCCGGATCTCCACCTCGAGCGACCAGCCGGAGCCCAGGATGTCGGGCCCCAGCAGGTTGGCTGCCCGTGCGGCCCCGATCGCGCGCTCCAGTGTTGCCGCGGCCTCGGGGTACTCGCCGCGGACGTAGAGATAGGCCTGCTCGGCACCGGTTGCGAACGCGGCGATCGCGATTCCCTCGAGGACCGCGAACGGATCGCCCTCCATGAGCAGGCGGTCCTTGAATGTGCCCGGCTCGGACTCGTCCGCGTTGCAGACCACGTAGTGGGGGCGGCGTTCCTGGGCGGCGACCGCCTGCCACTTGCGGCCCGTCGGGAAGGCGGCCCCGCCGCGGCCCACCAGCCGGGCGGCGAGGACTTCGTCGACCGTTGCCGCCGGCCCGATCGCGATCGCCCGGCGAAGTCCCGCGAAGCCCGCGTCGGCTTCGTACGCTGCGAGGTCGGCGGGGTCGCCGTCGCGGCCGACGCGGCGCGTGAGGCGGAGCCCCGGATTCCCGAACTGGGGCAGCGAGTCACGCAGTGGTGGCAGGGGCGCGACGGTCCCGCTGGCGAGGGCCCCCGCGATCGCCGCCAGGCTCGCGCCGGGGAGGGCGGCCTCGGTCGGTCGAGTCCCGGCGATGGTCAGGAATGCCGCCGGTGCCTGCTCGCAGCGCCCCAGGCACGGGCTGCGGTGCCAGGTCATGGTGCCGTCCGCGGCCGGGGAGCCGGCCGGTCCGAGCGCGGCCTCGAGCCCCGCTGCCACGTCTTCGGCGCCGGCCAGCCGGCACGCGATGTCGTCGCACAGGTGGGCGACGGCGGGTGGCCGTGCCTTCGTGGTCAGCAGCGCGTAGAAGGTGGCGACGCCGTACGCCTCGGCCGGTGGGACCGTGAGGCGGCGGCAGATGTAGGCAAGGGCAGGCTCGCTGATGTACCCGACCCGGGCCTGGACGGCTTCCAGCGCGGGGAGGAGCAGGTGACGCAGGCTGCGCGC
>VGPE01000306.1 GCA_016875645.1 Chloroflexota bacterium | reverse complement strand
GCCGGCGTCGCGGTCGGGCGGGGCGTCGGGGTCGGAGTCGGGGTCGGCGCGATCGTCGGGGTCGGCGCGATCGTCGGGGTCGGCCTGGGCGTGGCCGACGGAGCGGGCGCCCGTGTCGGAGCCGGGGTCGCCGTCGGGGTCAGGCTCGATGCAGGAGTCGGGATAGACGTCGCGGCGGCGGTCGCGAGCGGCGTCCCGGTCGGACGCAGCGTCGACGGTGGCGTGGCGATCGTGGTCGGCGATGCGGCCGCGACGGCGGACGACCCGGGCGAGCCCGGGGGTGACGTCACAACCGGGACGAAGGTCCGAACCGGCACGTCGGACGTGGGCAGTTCGATGCCGCCGCGCTGCACGACGAAGGCGAAGGAGAGGAACGCCGACAGCGCCAGCAGGATCGTCGCGGCGAGCGTCGCGCGTGGCAACCGGCGAGGCGCCCCGACGTCCTCGACCGGCTGCTCCACCTGCACCTCCGTCGGACCCCCATCGACGCCGGACGGGAGTCTAGTACCTTTCGATGCTTGTGGGCCCGTTCCGGCGGGTGCTAGGCTCCCGCCGCCTTGAGGTCAAGGAGCGTGCTCGGTACGCCACGCCGATGTCCGTGCAACACGAGGCCCCGGAACTTCGTCGAATGGCCATCGCACAGCCCATTGCTCCCGCGGAGCCCAGCCCATCGGGGCTTGCCGCTCACCGCATCCGCCGCTGCACATTCCGGCGGCTGATCCAGGTCGAGATCGGACGGCAGCGCACGACTGACGTCCAGTGCCTCTATCCCGACCGGCGGCTGCCGCTTCCCCTCGGCGACCTCGATTCGGCCACACCGATCTGCAACGAGTGCACGGCGGCCCACATCTTCCGCCCCGACGAGGACTGACTCCGGACTCACGTCGGGTCCCGCGCACGTGCGCTCGCGGCGGGATGAGCGCAGGAACGCCAGCGAGGCGATCTGTAAGCCGAGTTCTGTACCGCGATCGCTCGCGGCGACGGTCATCCATCTCGGGCCATCGGTCACCCGATGGCTCATGCGGCCGACCCGAGGGCTCAGCAGCGCGCCTCTCCCCCTGGCGAACCAGGGTTGCACCCTCCTATTTGGCCTTGCTCCGGGTAGAGTTTGCCGCGTTTCACCCCGCCGGCCGACATGCTGCCGGCCCGCGGACTCGTCTCTGTGGCACTGGTCCTCGCCTCACGGCGGACGGGTGTTACCCGCTACCCTGCGCTGGGGAGCTCGGACTTTCCTCGGGGAGCAATGCTCCCCGCGACCATCCGATCGCCTCGCTGGCCGAGTGATTCTACCCCGTTGCCGGCCGGACCGGTACCCGAAATCGATCATCCGTTCGAACGGAAGCGACGAAGATCGATTTCGGGGCGACCCCGCACCTTCCGCCCCCCGGCTCCGCCGCGGCACTCGGCCCGCGAGATCGTCCCGCGCTCCCCTGCTACCGCGGCCGGCGCGCGCCCATCGGGCGCGGGCGTGCGATCCCATCGGCTCATTCGCCCTTTCGCGCAGTTGAACCCCCGACGACCCGGCCCGTCCGGCCCCGTGATGCAATGGAACCGCGCGGGACCGCTTGATCACCGGGGTCGCGACCTGATGACGGGCGGCATCGCCCACGCGAGCCGTTGCCATCGCAGTCGACGGTCAGAAGGGCCAGCCGCCGGCGGCGACCAGCAGTGCCGCGGCGGCGATCGGGGCGAGGACGACGGTCATCCGCCCGAAGAGCCATTCGCGGACCGCGAAGGCGCACAGTCCCGCCCACGCCACGGCGAGCAGCCACTCCGTCAGGCCGCCGACCCTGTCTGGCAGCAGCGCGACGAGGTAGATCGCGCCCAGCGCGAAGTGGCCGACCAGGGCGAGGATCGAGATGAGCTGGAACGCAAGGCCGCCCGCGAGCGCACCCCAGCTGACAGGTGCGTCGCGCGGCCAGTGCCGGTCGTGGTGGTGGCGTCGCACGGACTCCAGTTGTGCCAGCCGGTCGCGCGAGGCGCGCTGCTCCGGCGCATCGACCCACCGGAACGGCCAGCCCTGTCGCTCCGACCGTCGCGGGTCGTCGGGGGGCTGGCGAGCGGTCACGGGGATCCGGGTCGTCGCTCCACGCGCGCCGGCCCGCCCGCTGTCGCCCGGTCGATCGCCTCGTTGGCCAGCGCATCGGCCAGGCCGTTCTGGGCGCGTGGGACGTGCGTCGCTGACCACAGCCGGAAGCCCGTCAGGACCGCGCGGGCCGCCGCCCAGAGCGGGATCAGCTTGGCGTCCTTCACCCGCCATCGGCCGTGAAGCTGCTCCACGATCAGCTTGGAGTCCAGGAACAGGTCCACCCGCTCCGCGCCGAGTTCACGGGCCAGCTCCAGGCCTTCGACGACACCTGTCCATTCGGCCACGTTGTTGGTGGCATGGCCGAGGAACTCCGAGATGGACGCGTCGGGCCTCGCCAGCGGTGCCAGCGCGTCGGGCCGTGCGCGATCGAGCAGGACGACGCCGTAGGACGCGGGGCCCGGGTTGCCACGCGCGGCTCCATCCGATCGGAGGACGTAGCCCCGGGCCGCCGGCGCGGCGTGACGCCGGTCGTCTATGAGTCGCGCTCCACGATCGCCGAAGAGACTTCGAGGATCGCCCTGGTGATGTTGATCCCCCGCGGGCACGCGTCGACGCAGTTGAAGATGGTCCGGCAGCGCCAGACGCCGTCGCGGTCGGCAAGGATCTCGAGCCGCTCGTCGCCGGCCTCGTCACGCGAGTCGAAGATGAAGCGATGCG
>VGPE01000305.1 GCA_016875645.1 Chloroflexota bacterium | reverse complement strand
TCGTCCGGGCGACCGCGTCGGCGCACGAGTCGGCGACGGGCACGCCGGCCGCGATCCACGGCTTCCCGGCCGTTGACGATGCCACCTGGCTCAACGCGGCCGGGATCCCCGCCATCACCTACGGCCCGGGCGACCTCCGCGCGGCCCATGCGGTGGACGAATGGGTGGACATCGACGAGGTCGTGACCGCGGCGCGCACCTACGCCCTGCTTGCCCTGGACTGGTGCGGCCTGGCGTAGCGCATCGGCGCGTCGGCGGGCCCGCGTCGGTGGCCGTTGCGCGTTGGCCGACGGCTGGCCGCGTCCGCCGCCCGACATCGACGCCATGGGTATTCGCGGCCTTGAGCGTGCGCGATCGGTCGGCACAGACCCGATTTCGTCGGCGGACGCGCTTCAATCGACGCCCGGACATCGACGGGAGTGGTACACGCCCTGACATGGCGCACCCCTGGGCGTGCAATGGCTCGATGCGTATCCCGTTGACCCCCGATACGCATCCGGTCGATGCCGGACGGCTCACGAGCCTGGGCGGATGCGCCCGGGGGGCCCGCAGCGACGGGCACCGCTCAGCCCGCCGGCACCTGCTCCCACGGCACCCATTCCGTGCCGTTCCAGTGGCGGTGCCAGATCCGCCCGTCGCGGCCCGGTGCGAACACATCGAGTCGATCCGCGCCCCAGGAGGAGGCCGCGGGCGTGCCACCGAGCGCCAGGTCGCCGCCGAGCGGCTCCCGCTGGTGCCAGTACGTGCGGTCCCAGTAGCGATTCCAGAGCCCGCCGTCGTCGAAGATCGCGAAGACCTCCATCTCGCCGACGGCCCAGGCCGTCACCGCGGGGGTTGACGCGAGCTGACCGCCGAGTGCCTCAGGGGCCTGCCACTCGCCAATGACCCACGCCCGGTGCCAGAGCCCGCGCTCGGCGTCGACCCAGAAGAGGTCCAGCCGCCCGGGCCCCCACGAGACCGCTGCCACGCCGTCCATCCGCGCCTCTCCTTTCCGATATCGCCAGAAGCGTTGCGAACCGCGCCCCGCCACTGCGCACGGTGTCGCCCGCGCTGTGCGTGCGCCCCGATATCGCTCCTGGTGATGATCGAGGCTCGGATCGGCACCCGTGCGCCCATCCGACGCCAGTTCATCGCTCCTGGCGATTCCCGGCGCGTCTCGGCGGCCGGCCTAGGTTCCGCGCTCCAGCATGGGCTTCACTTCGCGGATCAGGCGCGTCATCGATTCCTCGTCGTACGGTGCCGGGAAGCCGACGATCAGGTGCCGGTAGCCGAGTTCCACGAAGGGCGCCAGGTGTGCCGCGACGTCCTCGGGCGTGCCGACCGGCTGGTCGGTCCACGGGTCGGCGCCGCCGTTGTGGTCGAACAGCGACGCGAAGAGGCTCCGTGCCTCCTGCCGCGAATCGCGAATGACCACGACGCCGCGGCCCGTGGTGCGCTCGATCTCGGCCTGGTCGCGCCCGACCGCCTCGCAGTGCGCGCGCAGGATCGTCTCCTTGCGGCGCACGTTGTCGAGGCTGCCGCCGACGTTGTTCGCATCCGCATGCTGCGCCACCAGCTTGAGTGTGACCTTTTCGCCACCGCCGCCGACGAGAATCGACAACCGGCGCTGGACTGGCAGCGGGTCGTTCCGGGCGCGCTCCACGTGGTAGTGGGGTCCGGCGGCCGTGGGCTCGGAGCCCGTGAGCATGCCGCGCATGATCGGCAGTGCCTCGCCCAGCCAGCGCAGCCGCTCCGGCGCGCCGCCGCCATAGGGAACGCCGAAGCCCCGATGCTCTTTCTCGAACCAGGCCGCGCCGATGCCGAGAATGGCCCGGCCGGCGCTGATGTGATCGAGCGTGGTGGCCATCTTCGCCACGAGCGCCGGCTCGCGGAACGTATTGGCGCCCACCATGAGCCCGATCTTCGCGCGCGTCGTCGCCTGGGCCCAGGCGGTGATGGTCAGCCAGCCCTCGAACATGGGCCCGCGGTCGGACCCGACGATCGGCAGGACGTGGTCCCACGTCCAGAGCGAGTCGTAGCCCAGCTGGTCGGCGTAGCGGCCGGCCTGCAGCAGGCTCGGCCAGTCGGTGTACTGGTTCCAGCAGATGGCACCGAACCGGATGTCGGTCATGTTGGATCTCCTCGGCCGGCGCCCAGCCTCGCGGCCACAAACGGCCGGTGGCGGAGGCCATGATGCTGCCAGATCAGGCGCGACGGATCGGCTGCTTCGCCCGAATGGGCACCCCCGATCTCAGACGAGCCCCGGCATGATGCGCGGGACCGCCCCGTCAGCGCGGGGCGGTCCGGCTCCGGCGGCTCACCCGGTCGATGTCGACCCCGGCGTCGAGGCGGTGCGCGATGGAGAACGCCCCACGGGCGCCTGCGGCGAGCAGTCGCGCAACCGCACGCCGCGCGGTCCCGCCGTCCATGGCGGTCGGGACATCCTCGCCCGACAGGAGGTTGCGAGCTCGCGTGACCTCGCGGATGGCGCGATCCCGCTCGGCAATGCGTTCGCGAGCCAGGAACTCGTCTCGCCACATGGTCATGCCGGGCGTCGAAGGTCCGTGTTGCAGATCTCGCGATCTGGTGTGCGGGCGCCTGTGAACGCGATCTGGATCAGGACGTACACGGTTGCCAGCAGCATCGCGATGGGGATCAGGATTTCCATTGGGACGACTTCCTCGTCTTGCGTGGTTTCAGTAACCACTTCAAGAGACCAGCACAGTTACGGATGGTAGACCGTTGCAGGTAACCTGTCAAGACGTGTATA
>VGPE01000304.1 GCA_016875645.1 Chloroflexota bacterium | reverse complement strand
GCCGACGCCTGTTCCGCGGTGCGCTGCTCGGCGGCGCCATCGCGATCTCGGCGGCCGTCGCGGTCGTGGGCGGGCTCCCGTCCCTCGGCGGTCTCCCGTTCGGAGGCCAGCCGGGGGCGAGCGGTCCAGGATCGTCGCCCGCGCGGTCGTCCGATCCGTTCGCGGGCGCAGGCGTCGCCACCGTGGTCGCCGCGCCCAGCTCGACCGCCCTCCAGACGCCGCGTCCCACTCCGCGTCCCACGCCGCGCCCGACGGCGACCCCGCGGCCCACGCTGCCGACGACGTTCGGCGTCACCGATCCGCCCGACGGGGCCACGACGGGTGGCCGGGCGATCCTGGTCCGCGGCCATGCGCCGCCGCGGACGACCATCACCCGTGACATCCCGCTCTGGTTCGATGAGCACACCGTCGCGGACGACCAGGGCCACTGGTCGATGGTCGTGCAGTTGAGCGCGGGCGAGAACGTGTTGACGTTCCGCCTGGGCGACGATCGCGCCACCGACGCGAGGATCCGCATCACCTCCGATGCCAGCCGGGGTGGCGAGGTGAGCGGCGGCTGACGTCCGGAGAATGACCGCGTCGCTCTCGGGTACCGCGTGGCGTCGCCGTCAGGCGACCGAGAACCGCTCCACCGCGAGCCGCTCGAGCGCCGCGTCGTCGATCTCGATGCCGAGGCCGGGGCCGGTCGGCATGTCGATCCAGCCGTCGACGGGCTCGATCGGTGTCGCGACGAGCTCGTACTGGCCCGCGTCGATGAGCGCGGGGTACTCCAGGTAGAGCAGGTGGTTGCGTGCCGAAACGGTCTGCTCGCGCAGGCACGCCAGAGCCTGGAGCCCCGCGGCGAGCCCGATCTGGCCCCCGGAGGTGTGCGGCACGCAGATCCGCCGGAACAGGGCCGCCAGGCCGCCGATCGCGATCACCTCGCCGATGCCGCCGGCTGTGACCGGGTCGGGCTGGATCACGTCCACGCCGCCCGATGCCAGGAGCGCCAGCGCCTCCTGGCGTGACTGGTTGAGCTCCCCGCCGGCGATCGGGATCTCCAGATCGTGCGCCAGCTCGGGGTAGCCGGCGTAGCCCTCGAACGGGGGCAGCGGCTCCTCGAACCATTTGAAGCCCAGCTCCTGGAGGCAGCGGCCCATCGCGCGCGCCGTCGTCGCGTTGAAGCCGCCGTTGCCGTCGCCGATCAGCGCGAGTGATTCGGGAGCGTGGCGCCGCAGCTCGGCCGCCGCGCGGCATTCGTCGGGTTGCTCGAGCACGCCCAGGCGGATCTTCATGGCGTGGAAGCCGCGCGCCGCGAGGGCGTCGGCCTCGGCGATCCAGGCGTCGGCGGTGGGCAGCGAGACGTCCGAGCCGTAGCTTGCGGCGTAGGGCTGGACGCGGTGGTGCCAGCGTCCCCCGTAGAGCGTGGAGACCGGGACCCCGAGTCGGCGCCCGACCAGGTCGTCGAGCGCGATGGAGATCGCCGAGATCGCGAAGCCGCTGGTGAGCGTCTGGCGGAGCCGGTGGGGGATCCGGTCCCGCTCCGTGGGGTCGGCCCCGATGAGCCTCGGTGCCAGTGCCGCCAGGGTGGCCATGGCGCCCGGGAACGGCACGCCCTCGCCGTAGCCCACCATACCGTCCGCATCGGTGATCCGGAGCACGACGTGGCTGAACGCGTTCTGTGTCCCGGCGGAGAACGCGCGTGGCGTGGGCGGATCGAACGGCGTGGTCAGGAGGAATCCCTCGACGCGCTCGATCGCGCCGGGGACGGGACCGCGATCCCAGCGCCGGATGTCGCCGTAGCCCACGCCCCCCTCCAGTCGACGCTCGTGCCCCGAATCCGGGCCGGGGCGCCGGCCCGCCTGGACCGCGCGCCCCGGTGATCGGTCGGGAGGCCGCGCCTCCCCCGTGACTCAGTCCGGCGCCGTCGCGCCCTTCAGTCAGGACCCGCTGGAACTGCCCGAACCGCCGGATGCCGAGCCCGAGCCGAGCGCCCCCGCCCCGCTGCCGGACGTGAGCGACCCTGACGAGCCGCCGCCGGAGCCGAGCTTCAACTCCGCCAGGCGCGCCTCGATCTCGAGCTCGCGGCCGGAGTCCTCGAGGCTCGCGAATTGCTCGTCGAGCGAGGAGGCCGCCACCTCCTGCATGCCCCGGGCCATCGCCTCCTGGCGTCGGATCCGTTCCTCGAAGCGATTCAGATCGCCCGTGGGATCCATCACCGAGACGTTGCGCACGGCCTGCTGGACCTGCGTCTGGGCCTGCGCCATCTTCGCGCGGCTGACGAGTTCGTCGCGCTTCTGGACCAGCTCCTCGCGCTTGATGCGCAGCTTGTTGAGGCCGTCCTTGAGCTTGTCGGTCAGCTCGGTCTGCTGCGCGATCTGGGTGTCGAACGTCTTGACCTGCTCTTCGAAGCTGAGCTGGCGTGCAATCGCCATCTTGGCCAGGCTGTCGAAGCGGTCGGCCTCCGCCGCGTTGCCCTGCGAGCGGAGCTGGTCGGCGCGGCGGCTTGCAGCGACGGCCTTGTCGCCCCACTCGCGCCACGTCTCGCGTGCCTCGCGCGCGTCGTCTTCGACGAGACGCAGGTTGCCGACCGTCTGGGCGACCGCCTCTTCGGCCTCGGCGATGTTGTTGGTGAAATCCCGGATCAGCTGGTCGAGCATCTTCTCCGGGTCTTCCGCGCTGTCGAGCAGCGCGTTGACGTTGGCCCGGACCAGCTGACCGATCCGCCCGAGGATTGAAGTCTGTGCCATGACGACCTCCTGTAGCTGTGCCTGACGAGAAGAA